>NZ_DATBNB010000287.1 GCF_036554565.1 Longimicrobium sp.
ATTGTTCAGCAACCTGGTGGGCAACGCGCTGAAGTTTACGCCGGCGGGGGGATCGGTGGAGATCGGGGCCGTGCAGGGCGCGGGGGCCGTGCGGTTCTGGGTGCGCGACACGGGTCCGGGGATCGAGCGCGACCACCTGCCTCGGCTGTTCGACCGCTTCTGGCAGGCACAGCGCGGGCGCGGCGCCGGCGCGGGCTTGGGGCTGGCCATCTCCCGCTCCATCGTCGAGGGCCATGGCGGCCAGATCTGGGCCGAAAGCGAACCCGGCCAGGGCAGCACCTTCTACTTTACGATTCCGGTGGCTCCCGCCGCCTGAGAAACGACGATCTCACGCGGAGGCGCGGAGAACGCGGAGAAACGGCGGAGTGCTCCGCGGTTTCTCTCCGCGTCCTCCGCGCCTCCGCGTGAACCCTGCGGTTTTTGCCTGGAGGAGGAATGGGTATCGGTACCGAGATCGGCTTCGTCCTGCTGCTGCTGGTGGCGAACGGCGTGTTCGCCATGAGCGAG
The DNA here is from genome assembly GCF_036554565.1 of Longimicrobium sp. Lineage (NCBI taxonomy): Bacteria > Pseudomonadati > Gemmatimonadota > Longimicrobiia > Longimicrobiales > Longimicrobiaceae > Longimicrobium > Longimicrobium sp. The sequence goes on from NZ_DATBNB010000287.1 coordinate 508, forward strand.
ATCGCCGTGGTTTCCGCGCGCAAGACGCGGCTTCAGCAGCGCGCCGAAAAGGGCGATGCTGCCGCGCGGCGCGCGCTGGAGCTGGCCGAAACTCCCGAACGCTTCCTCGCGACGGTGCAGGTGGGCATTACCCTGGTCGGTACGCTGGCCGGCGCCTTCGGCGGTGCGCGCATCGCCGAGCCGCTGGCCGAGACTCTCAAGGGGTATCCCGCCTTCGCTCCGTACGCCGACGGGCTGGCCATCACCCTGGTCGTGCTGGGCATCACCTACTTTTCGCTGATCATCGGCGAGCTGGTTCCCAAGCAGATCGGCCTGAACCATCCGGAGCGCATCGCCGCGATGGTGGCCGGGCCCATGAACGTGCTTTCGCGCATCGCCTCGCCGCTGGTGTGGGTGCTCACCGGGTCCACCGGCCTGGTGATGCGCATGCTGCGGCTGAAGGAAAGCGACGAGCCGCCGGTGACCGAGGCCGAGATCAACGTGCTGCTGGAGCAGGGCACGCAGGCGGGCGTGTTCGACGAGGAGGAGCAGGACCTGGTGGAGCGCGTCTTCTGGCTGGGCGACCAGCGCGTGGTGAACCTGATGACGCCGCGCCACCGGGTGAAGTGGCTGGACGTGAACGACGCGCCGGAAGCCAACCGCGCCCGCATGGTGGCGCAGCCGCTGACCCGCTACGTGCTCTGCGACGGCGAGTTGGACCGCGTGGTGGGGATCGTGGAGGCCAAGGACCTGTGGGCGGCCGGGCTTTCGGGCCAGCCGGTGGATGACCTTCGCGCATACCTCAAGCAGCCGCTGTTCGTCCCCGAGAGCACGCGCGCGCTCCGCGTGCTGGAGCTGTTCCGCGAGTCGGGCGTGCACCTGGCCGTGGTGGTGAACGAGTACGGCGGCACGGAGGGCGTGGTGACGCTGAACAACGTGCTCGAGGAGATCACCGGCGAGATGGGGGGGAGCGCGGCCACACCGTCGGTCGTGCGGCGAGACGACGGGTCGGTGCTGGTGGATGCGTCGCTTTCCATCGACGAGTTCCGCGAGGCCATGGACCTGCCCGAGCGCCGGGAGGACGACCGCGAGTACCGCACGGTGGGCGGCTTCATCTTCACGACGCTGGGCCACGTCCCGCGCCCGGGCGACCACTTCACCAGCGAGGGCCATCGCATGGAGGTCGTGGACATGGACGGCAACCGCATCGACAAGGTGCTCGTCATCCCGCCGCCGCGCACGCGGCATGAGAAGGAGTCGGCGGACGAGTAGGGGTTGGGAGCGGACGGACGGCGGGACGCGTCCTGAACGAAGCCGGCCGGCATCTCTCGCCACGGCGCCCCGTTGCGGCCGGTGGTGTTCCGCAGGGGGCATGGCGCTGGCGCTGTAGCGCCCCCATGTACCCGAGCGACGAGTTGAACGTCCGCATCGCCATCGCGCGAGCGAGGGTGCGCCAGCTGCAGCGGCGCACCGAGGAGCTGCGGCAGCGAGCCCGCGAGCTCGCCATGCCCGACGTACCACGCCCGCCCGCGCGACCTCCCTACCCGCTCCCGCCGCCGGACACAGCGGCCACAGTAGCGGATTGAGAGACACCGCGTTCCCGGCTGACGGTTCTCGCCGGAGGTCCCGTCAGTCTTGCGCAGACAGGAGCATGGCTGCTGGCAGTGCCACCCACTCCTCCGCCAAGGTCCGCAGTTCCACGAACTGAAGATCGTGCGGATCCAGTTGAAAATCGTGGCAGAGATCCGCCAGATCATCGGCAAATATCCTGTACCGCCGCCACACCTCCCCCGCCGAAAGCAGCAGCGCCGACCCGTCCAGCGACGTCGCCAGCCAGTTGCGGACGGCGCGGATCGCTTTCTCGGGATGGCCCTCGTGCGCCTTGATGTCCTGTCCGGAGATGTCGGAGCAGAACTTCTGAAAGCGGTATCGCTCGACGTCCAGGATCAGCGCCCGTTTTTTCTTCTGCTGCCCTGCGCCGAACTCCCGCGCGCCAAGAAAGAGACCCAGCTCGAAAGGCATGTTGAACCGGGGTAGCCCCGTCACAAGGTCGAGTTCCGTTCGTGAGATGTCGTGGATTCCCAGTTGCGAGTCGCGGATGATGCGCTGGATTTTCGCGATACGGACCTCACCGCCGTCATCCGCTTCGAGCGCGCACCTCGCCCGGAATCCGCAGGTGAGCACCGCGAACATCACCGCGCGGAAGAGCGGCTGGTACTCGTCATCGAACGGGCAGTTCAGGAAGATGTTCCGCTCATAGTCCCTGCTGGGGATCATGGCTCAGGGCCCCTCTCCAACGCTTCGACGCTGCTGGGCTCTCAACGCCTTCCGAGCCTCAGCCGCCTCGCGCCTCTTTGCGGCGGCCGCGGCTCGCTTTCTCTCACCTAGCCGAATGATCGCCGCGACCACCTCGTCGCGGTTGAGCCGGCCGGTATCATCTCCCCTCAACACCGTGGGATACTGCTTCTTCATCTTCGACCTCCGATCGATCAAGTGGACGCACGTTCTCCCCCAATGTATGTGCCTCCGATCTGGTGTGAAGGGGTCGAAAGAGAGCGCGGAAGTGTCTCCTGCGGCGTGAAATGACGTGGTGAGAGGCCGGAGGATCGTGGAGATCAGGTTCTCCGGGGACGATGCTATGGATGCGGGGCTCTCCGGATGGCGGGATTCGCATAGGAACAGGAAACGGCCCAGTTGTCACGCGTTGACGACTGGGCCGTTTCCGTCAGGGGCACCTACGCCAGCCGCACGATCAGGCCTTCATCGCCGCGGAGGCGGAGGGTGCGGTCGACTGGCTGGCCCTCGCTCCCTGGCAGCGTCCCGAGTTCTACCGTTCCCGATCCCCCGACACGTAGCGATGCCGGCTCGGAGCCCAGGTTCAGCGCGACCAGGAAGCGCGTTCCGCCGTGCGAGCGGGTAAAGGCGAGCACGCTTCCCTCCGCTTCCGCCGGGGCCCAGTAGCCGATGGAGAGCGCGGGCTCTCGCCGGCGCAGCGCCAGGAGGGCGCGGTGAAGCGTCAGCATGGACGCCGGGTCGCGCTCCTGAGCGCGCACGTTCACGCGCGAGCAGTCGGGTGAAAAGGGAAGCCACGGCTCCACGTCGGAGAAGCCCGCGTTTCGCGAGCCGTCCCACTGCATGGGCGTGCGGACGGGGTCGCGCCCCAGGCCACGGCCGGGGAGGTTCTTTTCCCACGGGTCCTGCACGCGTTCCGGGGGGATGTCGACGTTCCGCATTCCCAGTTCGTCGCCGTAGTAGATCGTTGGCGTGCCGCGCAGGGTGAGCAGCAGCATGGCCGCCACGCGCGCCTGGGCCGGGCCCACGCGGCTGGCCACGCGAGCGCGGTCGTGGTTGCCCAGCACCCAGTTGGGCCACGCGCCCGGGGGAAGGAGCGACTCGTACCGCCGGATCGCCGCGTCGATCACGCGTGCGTCCCACGGCAGCTTGATCAGCTGGAAGTTGTAGGGAAAGTGCACCCCCCGCCCGTCGCGGCCGTAGTAGGTAACGATCCGCTCCACCTCGTTGTAGATCTCGCCGATCATCACGCGGTCGCCGCCGTATCCATCCACCACGCCGCGCATCCGCTCGATCACCTCGTGGATCTCCGGCTGGTCCGACGAGTGCTCGTGAAGCAGCGCATCGTACGGGTCGTGAGAACCCTCGACGTACTTGGGATTCGCTGGATCGTCGCGGAACAGGTGGTCCTTGATCACCTTCTGCACGGCATCCACCCGCAGCCCGTCGGCGCCGCGGTCCAGCCAGAAGCGCACCACGTGGTGCATCGCCCGCTCCACGGCCGGGTTGCGCCAGTTGAGGACCGGCTGCTCGCGCAGAAAGGTGTGCAGGTAGTACTGGCGCGTGTGCGAATCCCACTCCCACGCGCTGCCGCCGAACGCGCTGCGCCAGTTGTTGGGCGGGCCGCCGCCGGGCGCGGGGTCTCGCCAGATGTACCAGTCGCGGCGCGGCGCCTCGCGCGACAGCCGCGACTCCAGGAACCAGGGGTGGCGGTTGGAGGTGTGGTTGGGGATGAAGTCCAGGATCACCCGGATGCCCCGCGCGTGCGCCTCGCGAACGACCGCGTCGAAGTCGACGATGCTGCCGAACACCTTGTCGACGGCTTCGTGGTCGGTGACGTCGTAGCCGAAGTCGCGCATGGGGGAGGGATAGAAGGGGCTGATCCACACCGCGTCCGCACCCAGCCACTTAAGGTAGTCCAGCCGCCGCAGGATCCCCGGCAGGTCGCCAACCCCGTCGCCGTTGCTGTCCTGGAACGAGCGCGGATAGATCTGGTAGATCACCCCGCTCTGCCACCACCGCGGCTCGCCCGCCTCCGGCACCCCCTCCACGACTTCCGTCATCACCCCTTACGACTCGTCGCCAGCTGCGGCAGCACGCGCTCGCCGAACACCTCGATGAAGCGCTCCTGCTGCTCGCGGTGCACGCAATGGAGGTTGATCTCCTCGAACCCCATCTCCACGTCTTCCGCCAGCCAGGCCAGGTGCTGCTCCACGTCGGCGGAGACGCGCATCTTCTGCTTCATGTCCTCGGGGCGCACGCACTCGCCCGCGGCGTCGAACTGCGAAGGAAGCCGCAGATCGGAAAGCACGGGGCTGGGCAGCTTCACCGTCTTCCACTGCTCCCACGCGCCGCGGGTCGCCTCCTCCTCCGTCCGGGCGAACGACAGCTGGGCCTGCAGGAAGATGGGCTTGCCCTCGCCGCCCCCGCGGCGGAAGGCGTCGATCATCTTCTGCATCGACTCGCGCGGCCCCACGACGGTGACCAGGCCGTCGGCCCAGCCGCCCATCCACTCCGCCGTCTCGGGCGAGAGCGCCGGGCCGATGATCTTCGGCGGCTCCGCGGGGCGTGAGTACAGCTTCGCTTCCTCGACCACCACGAGCCCGCGGTGCGTCACCGTCTCCCCCGCCCACAACGCGCGGACGACGTCGATGGCTTCCCGCAGCCGCGCGTTGCGCTCGGCCTTGGGGGGCCAGCGTTCGCCCACGATCCCCTCGTTCAGCAGTTCGCCGCTGCCGGGGGCGATCCAGAACCGGCAGGGGAACATCTCCGCCAGCGTGGCGGACGCCTGGGCGATGATGGCCGGATTGTACCGCCATCCACCCGGCACGGTGACCACGCCGAACGAGAGCGACGTCGCCTGCAGCGCCGCGCCCAGCCAGCTCCACGCGAACCCGCTGTGGCCCTGGCCTTCGCCCCAGGGGTGAAAGTGGTCCGACGACATGCCGCTCTGGAAGCCGGCCTGCTCCGCCTGCTGTACGTACTTCAGCAGGCGGCTGGGCGCGTACTGCTCGTGGCTGGCGTGGTAGCCGATGCGGGCCATCAGCGCGTGCTCGTCTTGCCTGTGATGGCGATTACCTCGCCCGAGATGTAGCGCGCGTCCGAGGATGCCAGGTAGACGTACGCCGTGGCGATCTCCACCGGCTGCGCGGGCCGCTTCCACATCGTATCCTCCCCGAACTTTGCCACGTGCTCCGGCTCCAGCGTCGCCGGGATCAGCGGGGTCCACACGGGCCCGGGCGCCACGCAGTTCACGCGGATGCCGTCGTCGGAAACGCTCTGCGCCAGCGTCTTGGTAAAGGTGTGGATGGCGCCCTTGGTGGCCGAGTAGTCGATGAGCCCGACGTTGCCCTCCATGGCCGTGATCGAGCCGGTGTTGATGATGCAGGCGCCGGCCTTCATGTGCTTGAGCGCGGCCTGGGCCATGTAGATGTAACCGTAGATGTTGGTGCGGAAGGTACGGTCCAGCTGCTCTTCGGTGATCTCGTGGATGGACGGCTGCTCCATCTGGTACGCGGCGTTGTTCACCAGGATATCGAGGCGCCCGAACTCCTTGGCCGCGGCCTGCACGAAATCGAAGCACGCCTGCCGTTCGCGCACGTCCATCCGCTGGACCAGGCAGCGCCGGCCCGCGGCCTCTACCTGCCGCTTCGTTTCCTCCGCGTCTTCGTCCTCGTCCTCGCTCAGGTAGCTGATGGCCACGTCGGCGCCTTCCTTGGCGAACGCGATGGCCACCGCCCGCCCGATGCCGCTGTCTCCGCCGGTGATGACGGCGGCCAGCCCCTCGAGCTTTCCGCAGCCCGTGTAGCTTTCCTCGCCGTGGTCGGCGCCCGGCTTCATGTCGTGATCGGTGCCGGGGTACGGCTGGTCGGTGTCCTTCTTCGACACCTTGGGCCCGGACAGGGGATCGCGGTCCAGCATGGTTTCGTAACTCCTGTTCGGAGTGTGTGTTGGCGAAAATCGGGAGCGGGACCGTTTGCAGGGACCGTACCCGGACGAGCGCAGAGAAAAACATTTCACGCAGAGGACGCAGAGAAAACGGAGAGGACGCAGAGGAGTCCGTGGCTGCCCTCTGCGTCCTCTCCTTCCCCTTCGCGTCCTCTGCGTGAAACTGTTGTTCGGATGCCGAACCCACGCACCGCCCTGAGTAGTGCTCATTCCGAACGTACGTCCGTCTGGCGCCAGCACTGGGTTCGGTGTAAGCTACGAGGAATTCGCCCCCCAGCCACCCGGGGCAGCAGCCTTCTCCCCCCTCAGGAGGCAGGAATGAGCGACCGTCCGTGGGTTTCGCACTACGCGCCCGGCTCCACGCCCGACATCCAACCCATCCCGTACAAGCACCTGCCCGACATGGTGCGGCAGCAGTCGGCCCGCTACGCCACCACCCCCGCGTTCACGCAGGTGATGCCCAACGGCATGGCGGGCGTGCTCACGTATGAACAGACGGAGCGCTTTTCCGACGAGTTCGCGGCCTACCTGCGCGAAACGCTGAAGCTGAAGGCGGGCGACCGGGTGGCCATCCAGATGCCCAACTCGCTCGCCTACCCCGTGGTGCTGTTCGGCGTGCTCAAGGCCGGGTGCGTGGCGGTGAACACCAACCCGCTGTACACGCCGCCGGAGATGATTCACCAGTTCAGCGACTCGGGGGCGCGGGTGCTGGTGATCAGCGACCTGTTCGCCGACCGTCTGCCCCCCGTGCTGCCCAAGACTAGGGTGGAAACGGTGGTCACGGTGCGCATCACCGAGTGGTTCTCGGCGCTGCAGGGCACGCTGATCCGCGCGGTGCTCAAGTACGCCAAGAAGCAGCTTCCGCCCACGACCGTTCCGCACACCACCTTCCAGGCGGCGCTCAAGGCGGGCCGGGCGGCGCTCGCGTCGGGCACGGACACGCGGAAGTACCTGGACGGCGTGAAGCTCGACGACCTGGCGGCGCTGCAGTACACGGGCGGCACCACGGGCGTCTCCAAGGGGGCCATGCTTTCGCACCGCAACCTGCTTGCGAACACGGCCCAGATGATCGAGATGAACGCCGAGTACCTGAAGGCCGGGCAGGAGTCCATCCTGACGGCGCTTCCGCTGTACCACATCTTTGCGTTCACCGTCAACCTGCTGCTCTTCTACCAGATCGGCGGGCACAACGTGCTGATCCCCAGCCCGCGGCCGCCCAGCAACCTCCAGAAGCCGCTGGCGAAGTTCAAGATCTCATGGTTCTCGGGGGTGAACACGCTCTTCAACGCCCTCGCGAACGAGGAGTGGTTCCGGCAGAGCCCGCCCAAGCTCAAGCTGTCCGTGGCCGGCGGGATGGCGCTGCACGGCTCCGTGGCCAAGCGCTGGCAGGAGGTCGTCGGCACGCCTGTCGTCGAGGGCTACGGCCTGACGGAGGCCTCGCCGGTGGTCAGCTTCAACCCCGTGCACAAGGTCAAGGAAGGGACGATCGGGATTCCGCTTCCCTCCACCTGGGTGCGCTGCGTGGACGAGTCCGGCGCCGACGTGCCGCTGGGGCAGCCGGGCGAGCTGATCTGCAAGGGCGACCAGGTGATGCTGGGCTACTGGCAGCGGCCGGAGGAAACGGCCAAGGTGCTGCGCGACGGGTGGCTGTTCACGGGCGACGTGGCGCTGATGGACGAGGATGGATACTTCAAGATCGTCGACCGCAAGAAGGACATGATCCTGGTCAGCGGCTTCAACGTGTATCCCAACGAGGTGGAAGAGGTGGCGGCCGGGCACCCGGGCGTGCTCGAGGTGGCGGTGATCGGCGTGCCCGACGAGCACTCGGGCGAGGCGGTGAAGGCGTTCGTGGTCAAGAAGGACGCGTCGCTGACCGAGGATGCGCTGATCAAGCACTGCCGCGAGTCGCTGGCGGGGTACAAGGTGCCGCGCCAGGTGGAGTTCCGCAGCGAGCTGCCCAAGAGCCCCATTGGCAAGATCATCCGCAAGGACCTGCGCGCCCCCGGCGCCGCGCCGACGGCGGCCAAGATCTAGCACGGACACGCTCCACAACCGAGACCGCGCCGGGACGAGGCATCGTCCCTGCGCGGTCTTTCGTTCACAGCCACAGAGCCTGTCATCCAGAGGCCCACGCGTGCGACCCTCTCCCACAAACAGCGTGGGAGAGGGCGTACACTTCGGGGTTTCGTGTGACGAGGCAGGCCCGGTGCTCGGGCCGGCGCCCCCCATCCCCAACCCTTCCCCCGCAAACAGCCGCGGGGGAAGGGAGCCAGTTCGATGCACCAGGCCAGCGGTGTCGCAATCGAATTCTCCTCTCCCCCATGGGGTTTATGGGGGAGAGGCCGGGAGAGGGGGGCGGCCGCGGCATGCGCCAGAGTCAGCCGAAGCGCGATGCTCCCGAACCATGCGCCCGAGCCCGTCGGGCCGGTGCGCTACGCCGCGGGTGATCCGAACCAGGTCGTCAGCGCCTGCGTGAGCCCCGCCTCCCTCCGGTCTCCCGTCCAGGCTACGTATCCATCGGGCCGGATCAACACCGCGGCGGGTGCCGTCACCGTCCCGATCGCCGGAAGCTCCCATGGGCCACCGTACCGGGCGTCGATCGACTGGACGCGATGCGCCCACGGGGTGATATCGAAAGCTCCGGGCTCGCCCAGGTTGAGGAGAACCGGCCGGGCACGATGCAGCAGGGCGAAGAATCGAAGAGGGCCGTCGGCTGTGGCCAGGTCAAGGTCGGGCATGCGCCGGCCGAGCAGCGGGTGTCCCTCGCCAAGCTCGTAGCGGATGCCCAGCCCCGACATCTCCGCGGCGAGCCGGCGGCGCGGCTCGTCCAGGGCGAGGATTTCGGACATCGCTTCGCGCGCCGCCTTGCTGCGGTCGTCAGGACGGAGCAGGGCGATCTGCGCCATCGTGTTGCGCAGCACGCGGGCGGCGACCGGATGCCGCTCGGCGTGGTAGGTGTCCAGAAGGCTTTCCGGCGAGGTCCCGTTGATGACCTGCGCCAGCTTCCATCCCAGGTTTACCGCATCCTGCACACCGGTGTTCAGCCCCTGTCCTCCCACGGGGCTGTGCACGTGCGCGGCGTCGCCCGCCAGCAGGACGCGCCGGTCGCGGTAGGTGGCGGCCTGCCGCGCCATGTCGGTGAACCGGGAGATCCAGATGGGGCTGTGTATGCCGTAATCCGTTCCGTAGACGGCGATCAGCGCCTCGCGGATGTCGCGCAACGTGGGATCGCCGGTGGCGCCGGGGTGCCGTTCGGTCAGCATGACGCTCACCGTTCCGCCCTCCTGGTAAACCACCCGGCCGTCCCGGATCTCATACTCCACCTTTCCCAGCGCGTGAACGCCGAGCGCGTCGTGGCGGATGCCGAGTTCGGGCTCCTCGGCCATCTGGACCTGGGCGATCAGGGCACTGGTCGTGGCGTCCCATCCGGGGAAGTCGATGCCCGCCGCCTTGCGGACCACGCTGCGTCCTCCGTCGCACCCGACGAGGTATTCCGCTCGCATCGACCGGCCGTCGGCCAGCTCCACGTTCGCCCCGCTGTCGTCCTGCGTGAAGCCGACCACCTCACATCCGCGGTGGATCGGCACCTTCAACTCGTCTACCCAGCCGGCCAGGATGCGCTCGATGTGGTTCTGCCACAGCCCGAGCCCGTAGTTGTGGCGAGTGGGAAAGTCGCTGATGTCCAGCCGGATCTGGGCGAACCCCGCGACCTGGGCCTTCTGCCCCTGCGCGAGGAAGCGTTCGGCGATTCCACGCTGATCGAGGACTTCGAGGGTGCGTGCGTGCAGGCCGCCCGCGCGCGAGCCGGCGAGCTCCTGGCTGGCGCGCCGCTCGACGATGCCGACGTCGACGCCCGCCAACGCCAGCTCCCCCGCCAGCATCAGCCCCGTCGGACCGCCTCCGGCGACCACCACGGCGTGGTGTGTCATCTTCGAGCCTCCCATTCCACGAGTTGTCAGCCTTGGCCGAGGACTTTTCGGCCCGGCAATCCTGGAGACTTCCCCGGGGCTGGCCGCAAGTCCCCGGGTGTGCTATATGTTGATCATGGCGAGGGGAGGATTCCCGTTTACCGCCGTCGAGACGTACGAAACCAGAGCGGGCGCAGGGGAGACCATCCCCCGCGCCCTTTGCGCATTCGCCAGTGGGAACGCTGCCGCGCGCCTACCGCGCCGCGTTCTGCCGGACGTAGCGGAAGCGCATTGTACGGCCGGGCTCGGTGAGGATTTTGAACTCCACACGCATTTCCTCGCCCTTGAGCACCCCCCTTTGTCTCGCCCGGTCCTCGAGACCCCGCTCCGCGAGCACAATCGTGTCCCCACGCGGACCGTGAAGCCCAAACGTGCCGCTGTAGCGATCCACACGCGTGCTATCGGGGCGGGGCTGTCCGTCGCACCGCACCCGGGCCTCGAACTCGCCCGAGTATTCGCCGTCGGCCCGTAGAACGAGCACGTCGCGGATCAGCGTCATGTCGCACGTATCACGAGGTTCGGACAGGCGCATCGTGTGCGGAAGCCGCTGCCCGTCACGTTCCAACAGCACGTATTCGCCCGCGACGTTCGACGGCGTTCGCACCCGCGGCCCGCCGTCCCGGCACGCTGACACGGCACACAGGCTCACGGCCGCGGCGATGCGGACCTTCAGGCTGTTTCGGATCCACATCCGGATCACCCGAGCGCGGCCGGCGGGCGGTAGATCCAGCCTTCCGTCTCGATGGTCTGGCGCGGCACGCGGTCCAGGCGGAACGGCTGGTCCAGGTCGTCGCGGCAGAGCCACGCCACCACGCACGCCAGGCAGGCGTCGCGCGCGTCCTCCAGCGTGCAGGCGATGGCTTCCAGCGACGGGTGATCGAACGAAAAGAAGGGACGGAACGCCGCCGGCCGGGCCCGCACCTCGCCCGGGCGGAACGGCACCTTCGATCCCTTGATCCCCAGGTCCTTCACGGCGCCGGCGGGATACACCTCGATCACCACCGTTCCCGCGTCCGCCCGCGGCGCCACCGGCGGGATGGAAACCTCGGCCGTGTCGAGCAGCTCCCACAGCACGCGGATGCCCTCCAGCGTCTGCCGGTACAGGCGCAGGTCCAGCGGCGCCATCGCCCCGTTGGTGTCCGTCGCGCGCGGGGCCTTGTGGAAGGTGGGGAGCCCCTCGCGGATCTCCTCCGGCGGCCGGTCTGCCACCCACGACGCCACCCCGCGCCAGGTCCGCTCGCGCAGCCCCTCGATGGCGTTCATCACCTCCACCGGCAGGCCGAAGGGAAAATCCGCACCCCAGAGGATGCCGTCCTCCGGCGCCGCGCCGGCGTGCCTGCGCCATCCATCCGCCACAAACGACACCAGGTCCGCGCGAAAGGGCTGCGGGCAGAGCGAGACGATGCACAGCTTGCCGTCGCGCTCCTCGCCGACGACCGTCCACAGCGTGGAGAGCGGCTCCTTGGCGCCGGAAAAGTCTACGCCGCCGAAATAGCGGAACCGGCTCACGCGCGCGCTCCGCGCCGGGCGAGGGCGGCGGACATCGGAAAAATCATCGGTCGGGATGTGGGGAGATGAGCGATCAGCGCGGAACGCGAGGCGAGTTCACGGCCCGCACGAGGAAGTCCTCCGTGCGCGCCATCGCGCCGGGAAACGACGAATACCGGTGGCGGCCCTGGGGATAGCGATGGTACTGCCAGGCGGCCGTGTCACGCCCCATGCCGCGCATCACGGCGTTCAGCCGGTCGCCGTGCGCAACGGACACCTTGGGATCCAGCGCGCCGTAGTGCCCCCGCGCGGGTGGCAGGCGGTGCGCGAACCAGGCGGGCGACCGCCGCAGCAGCTGCATGCGCGCCTGCGGCACGGTGGTGCGTCCGTCGCGCAGGGCAAAGAGCACGCTGTCGGCCAGGTACCCGGCCCCGGGCAGGCGCGCCACGCGGCTGCCCAGCGCGCGGCCGGCCAGGCGGCGGACCTCGGGCAGCAGGAAGTCCGTGGGCCCGACGGCACTGACCACCGCCTTGATGCGCGGATCGCGGATCGCCATGAGCAGCATCACCCCGCCGCCGCGGCTGCGGCCGAACGCGGCGATGCGCGTGCTGTCCGCTTCCGGAACGTGGGCGAGCACGGCGTCCAGGAGCGCGATGGCGTCGTCCACGTCGCGGTCCCACGGGCTGGGCGTGCCGCCGGAGCGCCAGCCGCGAAACGGCGTCAGGCGCAGCGTCTCTGACCGGAACGAGGGGAGCACCTGCACGAACCCGCGCCCCAGCCGGCCGGAGTGGAAGAAGTGATAGCCCGTGGCGCCGTCGTCGCCCCCATGGCCGATGACGAGCACGGGAAGCGGCCCGGCCGCGCCGTCGGGAACGCGCACAGCGCCGTAGTGGCGCGCCCCGTCCACCACGTGGGAGACGACCATCGTGCGCCCGGTGGCGCCGTCGCGCACCACGTGCTCCACCCGGAAGTCGTGCACCCGCGTGTCGCGCGCCGCCCAATCGGCCTCCACGGCCGCGATCTCAGCGGCCGTGGGCGGGGCGAACAGCGCGTCCAGCAGCGGCCTGGATCGGGCGGCAGGCATGGCGTGCGCGCACCCGCCCAGCGCCAGCAGGAGGCAGGTGGCGGCGGCGAGGCGGGGATGCGCCATCACGCCCGCCCTGCGCTCACGGCGTGGTGGTGGCGGGAACGGCGCCCCGGTACCACTCCACCACCTGCGGACGGCGCTCGCGATTCCAGAAGCTTTCCTGCGCCATCAGCGCTTCGATCTCGTCGATCTCGCGCGGGGCGCCCTCGGTCACGCGCTCCAGCCCGGCCTCGGTAATGAAGTAGTCGTCCTCGATGCGCACGCCGATGTTGCGGTACTGCTGCACCTTGGGGCGAATGCGGGCGATCAGCTGCCGGTTGCGCGGCGTGTCGGGAAGGTAGTCCAGCGCGTCGGCGCGAATGTAGACGCCGGGCTCGATGGTGAACGCGCTTCCCACCTTGAAGCCGCCGCCGTAGTTGGGGTACGACGGATCGGGGTCGTGCACGTCCAGCCCAATGCCGTGCCCGATGCCGTGCATGAAGAACAGCGCCGCCTGCGGGCACTGGCTTCCCGGCGAGCACTCGTAGGTTGCGTCGGCCGACTCGATCAGCCCCAGCCGCGCCAGCCCGTCGGCCACGACTTGGAACGCGGCCTGGTGCACCCGCGCCAGCGGCGCGCCGATGCGGGCCGCGCGCTCCCCCGCCTTCTGCGCGTCGAGAACGATGGTGTAGATCTGCCGCTGCTCCGGGCTGAACCGCCCGCTGACGGGAACGGTGCGCGTAACGTCGGCCGTGTACCCGGCGTACGAGGCGCCGATGTCCATCACTAGCGTCTCGCCTGCCTGCATGAAGCGGTCGGCCTGGCGGTAGTGCAGCGTGGTGCTGTTGGGCCCGGAGCCCACGATGCTGCCGAACCCGGGGCGCTCGGCGCCGTAGCGGCGGAAGGTGCCCTCGATCAGCCCGTGGATTTCGAACTCGTTCATCCCCGGCTCCGCGGCGCGCATGGCTTCGCGGTGGGCCAGGACGGTGATGTACACGGCGCGGCGGATGAGGTCCAGCTCGGCCGGGGTCTTGGTGGCACGGATGCGGAACAGGGCGCTGCCCAGGTCCTGGACGCGCGTCAGGTTCTTGTACTGCTCGCGCAGGCGCTGCGCGTACTGCTGGTCCGGGCGCAGGAACTCGCTCCGCGAGCCGTCGGGGCTCAGCGGGTTGAGCGTGTACAGGGTGGTCGCCTGGCTGAGCGCGGGGCGCAACGCTTCCTGCATCTGATGCACGGTGCGCGTGGGGATGCCGGTGAGCGCCTGCGCACGCTCCGGACCCAGCCGCGGGCCTTCCCACACCTCGCGCGAGGGGTCGCGCGCCAGCACGAACAGGTGTTCCGTCACCTGCCCGCCGCTCTTGACGATGGCCAGCACGGCTCCCGGCTCGTTCACCCCCGTCAGGTAGCGGAAGGGCGAGTTCTGCGCGAAGCTCGTGTAGTCCGTCTCGGGCTCGCCCGCGCCGAGCGCCACCAGCACGCCGTCGCCCATGCCCGCGGCCAGCTGCTGGCGCCTGCGCGCGTGCTCCTGGGCGGAGATGGGGGCGGGCGCGGGCGTGGCCGCCATGGTGAACGCGTCGGGGCTGCCGCGTGGGGGCGGAACCGGGCCCTGGGCGCGCGACGGCAGGACGAGCGCCGCCGTGGCGAAAACGGGCAAGAAGGCGTGGCGCAGGGCTGCGTTCATCGTCGTGTGGGTCGGGAGTGCCGAGAGTTGCGTCACCGGACGGTGACCTGGGTTTCCAGGGCAGCGGCGGCGTCCCACCCGGTCCCGGGATAGGTATGGATCACCCGAACGGTGTAGGTGCCGGGTGCCACGTCGCGCAGCGTGGCGGTGTACGGAACGGACCCGATCGACTGGATGCACATGGCGTCGGGATCTGCCCGGCCTACGACGCGAACGGAGAGCGTCTGCCCCTGCTGCTGCAGCTCGCCCGAGAGCTTGTAGCAGGGGTTGGGCGTCTGCATGGTGCCGCGGATGGCGATCTGTGCGCTCCCCGCGGTGGCTGTCGCGCCCTGCTCGCCCCCGCTGGCGCTGCCGCCCTGGCCCTGCTGGAATTCGAGCTTCACTTGCTGGGCTCCGGTAGAAGGTGCGCCGCCACCGGGCGAAGCGGGCGGCTCGGACGTGCCTGCGTCAGAGGCCGCGGGACGGGCGCAGGCGGCGAGCACGAGAACGGTGAGCAGGACGGCTTTGCGCATCTGGGTAACCACGGTGAAGGCGGTAACTACGGTCAAAACGCATCGACGCTACAGCTCCGCCGCGCCACAGGTGCAGTGCGCATAGTGCCGGTCGGGGCCGGACGGGCGCAAGTGCCCGGCGGAGCGCTCGAAGCACGTACTCACGCACTTTCCAGCCCCAGCTGCGCGGCGAGGGCGGCCGGGTTCGTGACCGGCTGCTGGCAGGCGAAGTGCTCGCACACGTACGCCATGGCGCAACCTCCCTCGCCGTTCGACCCCGCAGGAGCGGGATCAGTTCCTCGTCGCCGCCCCGTCCGCGCGGCGGAGGGCGGTGACGGTGTTCGGCAGGTAGGCGCCGCCGACTACGCGGAACAGCGCGTCCGTATCTGCCTCTCCCGGCGTGCCCAGAACGCTAGATCGACCGGCGTGCCCAGGTGAAAATCCAGCGCCGAAAGCAGGTGTCCGAACGCCGGCCATCGTGTCGGCCAGCGACTACAGCACCCGCCGCGCCACGCGCGAGGACCGCTCGTCTCCCACCAGCTCGGCCAGGTGTAGCAGCGGCCCAGTGAACGCGGCGGTTCGACTGGCTCCGGCGCTGCCTCGGCTGCCCTCTTCCCCCGGCCCCCTCTCCCGCAAGCGGGAGAGGGGGAGAACTGCACCAGGTTCTGGTCGCGCCACAGGGTCGAACTCGCGTCACGGCAAGCCAGTCTGCGAAGGCAGACTTCGTGTGGTTGTTGCAGCGAATTCATTCGCCCGAAACGGCTGGGACTCGCACCACCGCCCCGGCGAATGCGCCCACACTGGGCTAGCGAGCTTGGGACCCGTCTACCAGGTGGTTCAGCGGGCCATGGCCGGCTCCGTAGCCCGGGGCGGCGCGCATGGCCCGCTGCACGTAGTCCAGCGCGTCTTCCACTGCCTGCCGCAACGGCCGTCCGTGCGCCAGTCCCGCAGCGATGCCCGCCGACAGCGTGCAGCCGGTACCGTGCGTGCTGCGCGTGTCCAGCTTGGGGCGGGTCCACTCGTGCCATCCGCGCCCGTCCCACAGCACGTCCACCAGCTCCGCTCCGCGAAGGTGGCCGCCCTTGAGCAGGGCGGTGCGCGCGCCCATTTGCACCAGCTGCTCGGCGGCGCGGCGCATGGTGTCGCGGTCTTCCACCGCGAAGCCCACCAGCAGCGCCGCCTCGTCCAGGTTGGGCGTCGCCACGGCCGCCAGCGGCAGTAGCTCATCGATGATGGTCCGCACGGCATCTTCATCCAGTAGCCGATCGCCGCTCGTAGCCACCATCACCGGGTCCAGTACGTAGTTCGGCACGGCGTGCTCGCGGATGGATTCCGCCACGGCCCGCACCAACTCGGCCGTAGCCAGCATCCCCGTCTTGCAGGCGGCGGGGGGCAGGTCCTGGGCTACGGCGCGGATCTGCGCGCGCACCGTGTCTACCGGAATGGCGTGCACGCCCGTCACGCCGCGCGTGTTCTGCACCGTGATCGCGGTGACCGCCGTCGTCCCAAAGCAGCCGAACGCGTGAAAGCTCTTCAGGTCTGCCTGGATCCCCGCGCCGCCTCCCGAGTCGGACCCGGCGATGGTCAGTGCGATGGGCGGCTTGTGGATCGTGCTGCTGGTCATGCCCGGGTCGTTCGGGTGATTCGGATCGTGAGGACCACAGGGTACAGGCGCTATCGCCGCGGCGCAAACGTGCGTGTGACGAGAGCAGCGTGTCGCGCCGCTGCCCCGCTCTGCCCGTCAGCGGAAGAGCTCGTCCACGGCGAAGCGCCACCCGGGCACCGCGGGCTCAGCGTCCGCAAGGTCGCCACGGCGGAAGAGCGAAGGCCGGGCGGGATCGTCCGCACGGAAGACGCGGATCACGCCCGCGCGCAGCACATCCACGTCCCACACCACCTGGGTGCCGGCTGCGAAGTAGTCGGCTCGCTTGACCGCCATCTCGCGCTCGGCGGTCAGCCCGTAGTCGCCCTCGCTGCGCACCTCGATGGCCAGCGCGGGGGCGCCCTCCATGAAGCGTCCGCCCGTGTCGCGCCCCGTGTACCAGGCGCCGTCGGGGCAGAACGACTTGCGGTGCGGAAGATCCACCGCGTACCCACCGCCCGGAAGCGCGTAACCGCCGCCATGCGCCGCCTCGTGGTCCCACAAAGACCGGCAGATCGCGGCTGCGGCGCGCGTGGAAGTGAAGCCACTTGGGTCTATGATGACGATCTGTCCGTTTACGAGTTCGGCCTTGCCTTCGACCCCGTACAGGTCGTCGATCGTGGCTGGGCGGGGGAGCTCGAGAACTTTCATTCGGTACCTCCGTGGTGCGTCGGGGGGCCGTGTGACCGAGGACAAACTTAACGCTCGTCACATGGATTGCAAAGCAAAATTGTTTCCGCCATGGACGGGACGAAGACGTTCAGCGGAAAGCACTTACGTCGTGGGTTTCTGCGATGAACCTGGGTGGTAGAGGCACACGAGCCGCCATCGTCTGCACCTGAATGGCTAGCGATTCGCCGCGAGCGGTCCCAG
Source organism: Longimicrobium sp. (assembly GCF_036554565.1). NCBI lineage: Bacteria > Pseudomonadati > Gemmatimonadota > Longimicrobiia > Longimicrobiales > Longimicrobiaceae > Longimicrobium > Longimicrobium sp. Next base: position 17,936 of record NZ_DATBNB010000287.1, read on the forward strand.
GTTGGCGGGATGAGCAACGTTCATGAAGGGGGTTGACAACCGCTGGAGGGCCGTTTAGACTCACCTGCCTTGGGAGTCGCGTCCCGATGATTGCCAGCCTTTTCGCAGTGCGGAGGGCCGGCCCCCGGACCACGTTGCGTGGACCGGCGGCATCATGACGCGGCTCTTTTTTGTTGCTGCCCGGTGGAGCAGAATCCACCATGAACCGGAGATCGGAGCTTCGATGACCATGTCCTTCGTCCAGCCCACGAACATCCACCCCGCGGCCCGTCTGGCTGTACTGGGGCTGGGAGCGTCGTGTGCCAATCGGACGACCGGCGATCATCGTTGGGTCATGGAAGTGTCGGGCAGCTCCGGTATCGGATTCGGAAGCGGGCAGGACCGGCGGGACGACATGTTCGGCGGCGGGGGAATGGGAACGGGCGCGCGGTAGGCGCCCGGTTCCGGACCAGGGGAGCGATGCACGTCGCCCCGCCCGCGCAGCTTGCCGGGCGGGGCGATTCTTTTTTCGGCATCCAGGGGAAAGGGAGGACGATGAACGCTGACGAGGGATGCGGATGGTGACGGACCGGGCCGGCGGGGCGTGAGGCCTCGCCCGGGTGGACAAACGCGACCCCCCGCGGCCGCGGCGGATCGTTCCCGCCGGCCCAACGCAGGAACCGGCACGTGGTGGCCGTAGCTCAACGGGAGAGCGTCGGATTGTGAATCCGAAGGCACGGGTTCGACACCCGTCGGCCACCCCAGCCGGGGCGTAATGCACCGGAATGCCTGTCCACCCGCGGACGGGAAGATGGACCTGTAGCTCAGCTGGTAGAGCGCTGTTCCTTCCCCACTCCTCGTCCGCCACCGCGCGGGCCGAAGGCGGAGGGTTATCGACTGTCACTCGAGAGGTCGCGGGTTCGAGTCCCGCCAGGTCCACTGAAGAGAGAGCGTACCCCGTAGCTCAATGGGTTAGAGCGCCGTGCTGCCTCGCCGATCACCCACGCCCGCCTCGCGCGGGCCGACAGGCAAGGCTTAACGGACGCGGAGGTTGCGGGTTCGAGCCCCGCCGGGGTACCTGAAAGAACGGATGGTAGCGGCCCGGGTGGGTCGAACAGCTTCGGTTATCGCGCCCAATCCCGGGAAACATGCGACCCCGGGGACCGAGCTGATCCCTCATCCGCCCGGGCCAAAACGAAGTGGAGCCGCGGTCCGGCCGTGGCGATCCTCCCCAGTTACGTCCGCTCCGGCGGGCCGAGGGCGGAGGGTTATCCGGTGAGCCCGGGGTTCGAATCCCCACCGGCCGCGCGCTCCACACCTGGCATCCCGGGCCGAATTCGCCCGGTTAACGTCTTCAAAACGTCTCTCCCATGTGGAGGGCCAGCCGGACGATGCTCCCTTGCCCGGGGCGCCAGGTTTCCACCGCCGAGCGAACGTTCGCCCGGCACACACATCACCCCCGGCCCGGAAAGGAGGGCGAGCAACATGCTGGACTTCACGAAGCACTTCGCGACCCGCATCCGGGCGATGCTCACGCCGCAGAGGGAGCCCATCCCCGGCTCTACGCAGGTGCCCAACTCGGCGGGCGGGTTCGCCTGGCAGCTCGGAAACTGGGACCGGCTGGACCGGTTCCTGGTCCTCGGTTCGGAGGGCGGAACGTACTACGTCGGCGAGCGGAAGCTCACGGCGGAGAACGCCACCGGCGTGGCCGAGTGCATCGCGCAGGACGGCCCCCGCGTGGTCGCCCGCGTGGTGGAGATGAGCGAATCCGGGCGCGCGCCCAGGAACGATCCCGCGCTGTTCGTCCTGGCGATGGCGGCGGGGATGGGCGACGAGGCGACGCGGGCGGCGGCGCTGGCTGCCCTGCCGCGGGTGGCGCGGACGGGGACCCACCTGTTCCACTGGCTGCAGTTCGTGGGTGGGTTCCGCGGGTGGGGGCGCGGTGTGCGCCGGGCGGTGGCGGCGTGGTACACCAGCAAGGAGCCCCGCGACCTTGCCTACCAGCTCCTGAAGTACCCGTCGCGCGACGGGTGGTCGCACCGTGACGCGCTGCGTCTGGCGCACCCCCGGCCGGAATCGCCGGAACAGCGCGCGCTGTTCCAGCGCACCGTCGCCAGGAACCGTGAGGCGGCGGCGCTGGTGCCGCTGCAGGGCGACGCGCTGGCGCAGGTGAGGGCGGCGGACCGGCTGCACCGGGAGGAGCTGTCGCCCGGCGAAGCGGCGGAGCTGGTGCGCGAGCACCGGCTGACGCGCGAGATGCTGCCCACCGCGCTGCTGAACCAGGCGGAGGTGTGGGAGGCGCTGCTGGAGCGGATGCCCCTGACGGCGCTCGTGCGCAACCTGGCCACCCTGACCCGCGTGGGAATGGTGGCGCCGGGGAGCGAGGCGGCCCGCACGGTGGCCGAGCGACTGGCGAACGGCCCCGCGCTGCAGAAGGCGCGGGTGCACCCGGTGCAGGTGCTGTCGGCGCTGCGCACGTACGCCAGCGGCCGGGGCGTGCGCGGGCAGCACACGTGGCAGCCGGTGGCTGAGGTGGTGGATGCGCTGGACGCGGCGTTCTACCTGTCGTTCGCCTCGGTGCGGCCCACCGGCAGGCGCACCATGCTGGCATTGGACGTTTCGGGGTCCATGGCGGCCATGGTGATGGGGCTGGAGGGGCTGAGCTGCCGTGAAGCGTCGGCGGCGATGGCGCTGGTGACGGCGGCCAGCGAGCCGGAGCACTTCTTCACGGCGTTCACCTCCGGGCCGTATCCCTCGCAGTGGGGTGGAATGACCAGCGGGCTCTCGACGCTGGCCATCTCCCCGCGGCAGCGCCTGGACGACGTGGTCCGGTCCATCTCAAGCATGGAGTTCGGGGGCACGGACTGCGCCCTGCCGATGCTGGAGGCGATGAAGCACGGGTGGAAGGTGGACGTCTTCGTGGTCTACACCGACAACGAGACGTGGGCCGGCTCCATCCACCCCGCCCAGGCGCTCCGCCAGTACCGGGAGCGCACGGGCATCCCCGCGAAGCTGGTGGTCGTGGGGATGGCGTCGAACGGGTTCACCATCGCGGACCCGGATGACGCGGGAATGCTGGACGTGGTGGGCTTCGACGACGCCGCGCCCCAGCTGATCGCCGACTTCGCGCGCTGAACGCGGCACGTCCCGGTACGCCGGGGCGTGCCGCCGGCGCCGGAGGATCGGGAATTCAACGATTGAATCGTGAGATGAACGGGCTGAAGCACATGCAGGGCCTGCCGGAGCGGCCGGCCGGGCCCGGAGACTACTACGAGGTGACCACCGAGTTCGCCGTGTGGTACGTGTCGGCCGATACGGCGGCACGAATCGGCAGGGCGCTGGAGCGCAGGTGGAGGCCGAGGTGGATCAAGCTGGTGGACCTGTCGGGCAGCCGCGCGTGGGTGCGCGCGGACCGCATCGAGTCCGTCAGCGAAAGTACGGAGCGGCAGCGCACCCGCGACCGCCAGTTCCAGCACCTCCGCCGCAAGGAAGTGCGCGCCGACCGCCGCTGGGACGACGAGGAGTAGGCGGAGTTACCGCGCCTCGACACGGTCTCGTGGCAGGCACTCCGGACCGGAGAAACGCACGTACAGCGCGTCGGGATCCCGGAGCAGGGCCGGGTTGTGCTCCAGGAAGATCAGTTCGGATTGGCTGAGCGTCCGGATGTACACCTCGCCGGCGGCAGTGGGATTCGCACGGCGGATCGGAGCAGGGAGCCGACGACCACGACTGCGTTGCTGTCGCCGATGGACTGCAGGAGCGCCGCTGCGCCGATCAGGCGTCCGTGGTCGGCTTCCGATTGAGGCTTCTCGAGCGCGGCGAGCTTAACCGCGCGCTCGGTTTCCGCGAGCCGCTGGGTGACCGCATCACGGCTGAAGAAGGCCTTCAACCGCGAGCGCAGCCGAGCCCACGAACTTCGGTGATCAGCCACCGGCCGAGCTTTCGAGTTCGAGCCCGACTTCGGCGAGAAGGTCGCCCAGGGCACGAACGACGCGCTCGTGCTGTCCCGGCGCCGGGTTGGAGATGAACACGTAAACCGGCACCCCACGCTGGAGCCGCTGCGTGGACGAGCGCGTGGAACCGGTGAAGCTCCAGGCGCGACGGCGGAGACGCTGGAGGGTCGCGGAGAACCCGTTGGCCGGCGTGAAGCGCGCGACGCGAGCGTTTGTCTGTGTGAGCATGGTTCTTTCTCCGCGTCCGGGGTGTGAGCGTTTCGCGCGAACGGATGGAATGTTGCGACGTTCACTCCGTCCATCAAGGGGTACGTAAAAACCGGTACCAGCGTTGTCGGATAACGAGATCCGGGCACTCGCGAAGAGAGCTTATCGGTGCGCGTGAGCGGCGTCGGCGCCGGTCGATACGGGATGAATACGGGGCACCTGCGTGTCCCGCTCTACGGGTGAGGAACCGATGCGAATCTTTGGGCAGCACGATGAGAACACCATCCGCCAGGCGCAGGACGTCGCCAGTCGCGCCGAGCGCCTTGCGCTGATGGCGGACGGGCACCTCGGCTATGTCATGCCGATCGGTGGAGTGGCGGCGTACCGCGAGAAGGTGTCGGTGGTCGGAGTAGGCTTCGACATCGCCTGCGGAAACGCGGCGATCCGCACCAACCTGAACGTGGGTGGCATCACGCGCGGGCTGACGCTGGACGAGATCCGGCGCAACCCGCACCGGCTGGCGGAGGACCGCGTGGCGCGCGGGCTGGCGGACGAGATCCAGTCCACCATCTCGTTCGGCATCGGCCGCAAGAACAACGCGGACGACGCGCCGACCGATCACCCGCTGTTCCTTGATCCGGCGTGGTACGCCATCCCCAACACGGGCGGCTACCGCGACACGCTCAAGGACAAGGCGCGCCGCCAGCTCGGAACGGTCGGCAGCGGCAACCACTACGTCGACGTGTTCGCCGATGAGGAGGGCACCGTGTGGGTGGGCGTGCACTTCGGAAGCCGCGGCCTGGGGCACACCATCGCGTCGGACTTCCTTTCGCTGAGCCAGGGCGGCGGCTGGGGCCAGCGCGCCAAGGAGGCCGAGGTACTGCTTCCGCTGGACCAGCCCGTGGGCCACGACTACTGGCAGCTGATGAACCTGGCCGGCCAGTACGCGTACGCCGGGCGCGAGTGGGTGGCGCGCAAGGTGGTGGAGATCCTGGGCGGGACGGAGATGGAGCTGGTGCACAACCACCACAATTTCGCCTGGCGCGAGACGCACACCTCGCCCGAGGGCGAGACGGTGGAGTACGTGGTGGTGCGCAAAGGCGCCACGCCGGCATTCCCCGGCCAGAAGGGGTTCATCGGCGGGTCCATGGGCGACGACGCGGTGATCGTCCGCGGCGCCGAGCCGGCCGACGAAGAGACGGCTGCGCTGCAGCGCGAGGCGCTGTTCAGCACCGTCCACGGTGCGGGCCGGGTGATGTCGCGCACGGCGGCCGCCGGCAAGGTGCACCGAAAGACGGGGCGGGTGATCAGCCCCGGAAAGATCAGCCGCGAGATGATGGGCGACTGGATTGCGCGAAAGGGCGTGATCCTTCGCGGCGGCGGCCTGGACGAGGCGCCGCAGGCCTACCGCCGCCTGGAGAAGGTGCTCCAGTCCCAGGGGCCCACGATCGTGGTGGAACACGTTCTCCAGCCGCTGATCGTGGTCATGGCGGGCGCGGGGGAGATCGATCCGTACAAGGACTGAACGGCGAGTGCGGGAGTGCGAAAGTGCGAAAGCGGTTTCCCGAGAGTGGAGGGTGCGACGGGCAAAGGGATCGGCTTCCCCATCGACAACGATGAGCAGTTCCCGGCCGCGATGGCCCGAACGCGATTTCATCGCCGCGCCCTGCCTGAAGCTCTGATGCACGGGACTGAAGATCGAAGTCACAGACCGGGTGGGATGCGCGTTCTTTCCGTGCATCCCACCCGAGCGAAATCCGGAGATGAACATGACCTTTTGCACGATTCCCCTGGCTGTCCGCCGTGCACTGGCGCTGTGCGGCGCCCTTCTCCTGGCCGCGTGCGATCCCGGCCAGGCCACCTCGACCCAGGCGGTGGTGGGCAGCTGGCGGACGGCGGAAGTGCAGGGGAGCGGGTCGCAGTCGCTGCAAACCGAGCAGTGGGTGGATCTGCTCGCGGACGGCACCTACCGGTGGACCACCCAGGTCCGTGGCCCCGGCGGGCGGCCGGATGACGGGCTGATCGAGACGTACGAGCACTCCGGCTCGTGGAAGATCGTGGGCGACCGGCTTGCCCTGCGGACGGTGACCGGAATGGGCTGGCGCCAGGGGCGGGGAGGGTACCAGGCGGACTACGTGGGAGAGTGGAACGATCAGCACCGCATCGAGGTGGACGGCGACGAGATGAAGCTTCACTACATGACCCGGCCCGAGCAGTCCATCCTCCCCTACACGCTCGTCTTTGAGCGGATGATCGACACCGGCCCCTTCCCGATGAGCCGCTGACGTCTCGCCTTTGCAGCCGCCCGGTCGAACGAAAAGCCTCCCCACGGTATGGGAGGCTTTCCGTTATCGCTGCGGCACATCCGTCCGCTTCAGCCCCGGCGCGCGGGGCGAAACCGGGCTTACTGCGTAAGTGCGTCGATACGGCGCAGGAGGGCGCGCCACACCATCACCTGCGCCTGGTCGCCGGGAAGGACGAACTCGTCGTTGCCCACCCGGGCGCGCAGGGTGTCGGCCGCGGCAAGCGTCCGCAGGTCGGCCAGGGGGATCGAGTAGCCGAGCGCCTCGTCCACCTTCACCATCCCGCCGCCGGCGTGCACGTCACCGTCGTGCACCGCCTGGCCCAGGTTCACTCGCGGGCCCTTGTTGCTGATGAAGATCAACTCGCTGTTCTGCAGGTACTGCCACCCGTCATAGCTTCCCGTCTGCATGACGAACACCACGTCGCGCGGCCGCCGGGGTTCCCGCCCGGGCGTGGTGAACGAGGTGGTGGTCATCACCAGCTCTCCGGGGGAGAGCGCGGTGCCCGGCATGGCGATGGCGCCATTGGCGGTCATCGTGTGCTCGTTCTTGAACTCGTCGTACGCCGACACGATCGACTTGTCGGCGGTTTCCGGGCTGAACCGGAGGGCGGCCTGAACCGAGCACGCGGCCAGCGACAGCGTCAGCACGGTCCCGGCGAAAGCAGCGAACCTCATCGTGGAGCCTTTTCGTGGAGATGGTGGGAACGGGGAGCATCCCGGCGGGGGCAGCATGCCAGAGATGACGGACAAGATGGCAAACATCTGTGTGCCCCGCTACCCCCGCTCGAACCCGACGGGTTACAAATCTTGCATAACCCTGTGGGAGGGATACGCACGACTGACGAGGAACGGGCATGACGACGACGGGAGAGGCGTGATGAAACTGCTGGTGATTCGCCACGGGGTGGCGGGCGAGCGCGAGGACTGGGCGGCACGGAGCGGAAAGCCCGATGCCGAGCGGCCGATGACGGGTGAGGGACGGCGGAGGATGCGGCGCGGCGCGCGCGGGCTGCGCCGCATCGTTCCCGACATCGACGTGCTGGCGTCGTCGCCGCTCGTGCGGGCCGTGCAGACGGCCGAAATCATCACCGCGGCGTACGGCGGGTCGCTGGCCATCGAGACGGTGGACGAGCTCTCGCCCGAGCGCCGGCCCGACGAGCTGCTGGGCTGGCTTCGCGCGCAGCAGCCCGGCGCCACCGTGGCCGTGGTGGGCCACGAGCCGCACCTGGGCTTCCTGGTAGGCTGGCTGCTGACGGGGCGCAACGACTCGTTCGTCGCCTTCAAGAAGGGCGGCGCCGTGCTGCTGGACTTCGACGATCCCCCGGTAGGCGGCAACGCGGTGCTGGCCTGGGCCATCGCGCCGCGGCAGCTGCGCTGGCTGGGCGAGCGGCAGTGAGCGGCCCCGCGCTGCTGGACCTGGGCGCCCCGCGCGCCGCCCGCTGGCTGGCCCTGCGCTTTCTGGAAGAGGCGCGCACCGGGCGCACGCGCCTGGGGGACGCGGAGGATTCGGAGGCGCTCCACGACTTCCGCGTGGGCCTGCGCCGGCTTCGCAGCACCGTGCGCGCCTACCGCGAGCACCTGGACGACAGCGTCGGCGGCAAGGACCGGGGGCGGCTGAAGCGCCTGGCCGCCGCCACGGGCGACAGCCGCGACGGTGAGGTGATGATCGCCTGGATGCAGAAGCACGCCGGCGGCCTCTCCGAGGTGGAGGCGCCCGGCGCCGCGTGGATGCTGGAC
>NZ_DATBNB010000288.1 GCF_036554565.1 Longimicrobium sp.
CCCTTCCCCCGCAAACGGCACGGGGGAAGGGAGCCAGCCTGGTGCTCGAGGCTGGCTACGCGCACTCGGCTGGCCCTTGCAGTCCGCGCAGGCGGACTTCGGGCCGTCGTTGCCGCGACTTCAGTCGCCCCAGCAGAGCCGAGGGCCAGGGCTCCGTGCCGCTGCCGCGTCCAGGCTGAAATGCGTCCGCGGCTGGATCCCACGGCGCGCACGGCTTCGGCATACGGGCCGGTTCGGTGCGCTCGCGCCTCTGGATGACAGATCGCGGTTCGTGGCCGAAACCCCCTCCCGCACTCACGCACTCACGCACTCACGCACTTCCCCCCACCCGCTCGCCCGTCTGCACCCGCCAGAGCGCGGCGTACATCCCACCCGCGCGCAGCAGATCATCGTGCGTCCCCTGCTCCACGATGCGCCCGCCCTCCATCACGTAGATGCGGTTCGCGTTGCGGACCGTGGAAAGGCGGTGCGCGATGGCAATCGTCGTGCGGTCGCGGCTGATGTGCTCCAGGCTGCGCTGGATGGCGGCTTCGGTCTCGTTGTCTACCGCCGACGTGGCCTCGTCCAGCACCAGCACGGGCGGGTCCTTGAGGATGGCCCGCGCGACGGCGATGCGCTGCCGCTGCCCGCCAGATAGCTTCTGCCCCCGCTCGCCGACCAGCGTGTCGTACCCCTCCGGCAGGGCCATCACGAAGTCGTGCGCCTCGGCCAGGCGGGCGGCGCGGTCCACCTGCTCGGGCGTGGCGTCGAACGACCCGTAGGCGATGTTCTCGCGCACCGTGCCGTCGAACAGGAACACGTCCTGGCTCACCAGCCCGATGGCGCGCCGCAGGTCTGCCAGCCGGATCTCACGGACGTCGATTCCGTCCAGGGTGATGGACCCCGCGCTCAGCTCGTACAGCCGCAGCAGCAGCTTGACCAGGGTGCTCTTTCCCGCTCCCGTCGGGCCGACGACGGCCACCGTTTCGCCCGGCGCGATGTGGAGCGAAAAGTCCGTCAGCAGGGGGTCGCGGCCGCGGTAGGCAAAGGAGACGCCGCGCATCTCCACCGCGCCGCGCACGGACGCCGTGGGGAGCGCGCGGTCGCCGGGGTGCGCCTCGATGGGGGCATCCAGCACGTCGAAGATGCGGTTGGTGGAGGCCATGGCGCGCTGGTACTGGTCCAGCGTTTCGCCCAGGCGCGTCAGCGGCCACAGCATGCGCTGGGTGATGTACACCAGGAAACTGTAGGTGCCCACCGCCAGCTCCCCGTTCAGCGCCTGCAATCCCCCGAAGACCAGCGTTCCGATGAAGCCGAGCAGCACCAGGATGCGGATCAGCGGCACGAAGGCGGCGCTATAGGCAATGGCGCTGCGGTTGGCCTCGCGGTAGGCTTGGCTTTCCTCGGCCACGCGGCGGCTCTCGTGCTCCTCGGCCGCGTACGCCTTGATGGTGGTGATGCCGCTGAGGTTGTTGGCCAGCCGCGCGTTGAGGGCCCCGGCGCGCTCGCGGACGGCGGCGTACAGCGGCTCCAGCCGAGGCTGGTAACGCAGCGAGCCCCAGACCACGAACGGCATGGGGAGCATGGACATCCACGCCACTTCCGGCGCCATTACGAAGAACGTGGTGCCCACCACGAGCAGCGTGGTCACCATCTGGATGATGCCGTTGGCCCCCGTGTCCAGGAACCGCTCCAGCTGGTTGACGTCGTCGCCCAGCACCGACATCAGCCCGCCGGAGCTGCGCTCCTCGAAGTACGCCAGATCCAGGTCCTGCAGGTGCGCGTACCCCTGGTGCCGCAGCTCGTGCTGAATGGTCTGACCCAGGTTGCGCCACAGCACGCCGTACAGGTACTGGAAGGTCGATTCCAGCACCCAGACCACGAAGGTGATGGCGGCGAGGACGACGAGCTGGTCGCGCGGATCGGGAAAGCCCAGGCTGGCGATCAGGGACTGCCGCCCGCGCACCACCACGTCCACCGCCACGCCGATCAGCGCCTCGGGAGCCAGGTCGAAGAGCTTGTTCAGGACGGAGCAGAGCGTGGCCAGCCACACCGTGCGGCGGTGCGGCCGCGCATAGCGGATCAGGCGGCGGAGCGGCTTCTTGGGTTCCACGGCGGCGACGAAGCAGAAAGAAAAGACGTTTCACGCAGAGGACGCGGAGGGAACGGAGAGGACGCAGAGGGCATGACGAGCACCTCTGCGTCCTCTCTGTCTTCTCTGCGTCCTCTGCGTGATACGGAAGTTCAGACCGTCAGGAAGTTGCGCACGTACCAGTCGATCAGCGCCTGCCCCCACGGCTCGGTGATCGCCGCGCCGATTGCCAGGAAGATGCCAAACGGCACCAGCTTGCCCGTCCGCATGCTGATGGGCGCAAAGATCAGCGTGCCGAACAGCGCCCCCATGAACAGGGTCAGCAGCACGCCCCAGGGGCCCAGGAAGGCGCCCACCATCATCATCATCTTGATGTCGCCGCCCCCCATGGCCGGCTTGCGGAACACCTTCTCCCCCACCACCGCGATCAGCCAGAGCAGACCGAACCCCACCGCGGCGCCCAGGAAGGACTGCTGCCAGGTGACGCCGCCCGGCGCGAACGAGAGCGCCAGCCCGATCACCGTTCCCCCCAGGGTGAACTGGTCGGGGATGGTGTAGGTGGCCGCGTCGGCCAGGGCGATGCCCAGCAGAATGGTGAAGAACAGCGCCGTGCCCAGCGCCTGCCACGAAAGCCCGAGGCGCAGCACGGCCATCACCCACAGCGCCGCCGTCAGCAGCTCCACCAGGGGATACTGGATGCTCACCTTGGCGCCGCACGCCCGGCAGCGGCCGCGGAGCAGCACCCAGCCCAGCACGGGAATGTTGTCGCGCCAGCGGATGGGCGTGCCGCACGAGCCACAGCGCGACGGCGGGCGCACCACGGACAGGTCCGCGGGCCAGCGGTACACGCACACGTTCAGGAACGAGCCCACGCAGGCGCCGACGAGGGCCGCGTAGGCCGCGAGAAAGATCTGCAGGTTCAGCACGGTCACCGGAGAAGCTCGTACAGCAGGATGGCCCCCGCCGCCGCCACGTTCAGCGACTCGGCGCGGCCGCGAAGAGGAATGCCGACCACCATGTCGGCGCGGGCGCGGGTCTCCGGGGAGAT
>NZ_DATBNB010000289.1 GCF_036554565.1 Longimicrobium sp.
TCTCCACCGCGCACACCCGCGACAGGTTGGGCATGTCGGCGAAGAGCACCGCGGGCTCCTGCCACAGGAGACTGCCCTCCGACAGGGTCCGAACGTCGCGCGGGTAGATGCCCCGCCGGCGGAACGCCTCGATGAAAGCCACGCGGTAGCCCAGGTCGTCGTCGCGCACCAGGTCGAAGTCGGCGGTGATCAGCGCGCGCAGGTACTCGCCGAAGGTCAGGTCTACCGGCGGGCAGTAGTCCAGCGCACGGATGCACATGGTCAGCACGTGCCGGGCGCACTTGGAGGCCTCCTGGGCCAGGCGGTTCACCAGGTCCGGATGAAGCTCGCCCGGGGGAAGCTGCCCGCTTCCCGCGGTGGCGATGCGCAGCAGGTCGGCGATGCGGGCCCGGTACATGGCCAGGAAGGCGTCGAACACGGCGGCCACCAGGAGGCTGCCGCGGTCGTGCGGCTCCGAAACGGTGTCCATCAGCGAGGGATCCGGCTCGCGCGGCTCCCACTTCTTCGTGGTCTCGTTCACCTTTCCCAGCGCGTCGCGCAGCGCGCCGTGCCGCCCCGTGGCCTCACCGTACTGCTGCGCCAGCTGGCCCAGCAGGTTCTGCGAGGCCAGGTCGCCGCGGGTGCGGGCGATCTGGCTCTTCAGCACCTCGGGCATGGAAAAGTGCTGGAAGAGCGCCACGATGTCGGAGAACGCCTCGTGAAAGGCCAGCACGTCGGGGTTGCTGGGCTCCAGCAGCAGCCGGTACATGCCGTCGAGCAGGGCGTGCGTCACCTCGTGCGCGATCACGTCGTGCGACAGGCAGGTGAACACCACCCCGCGCGGCAGGAGCTTTCCCGGCTCTTTCGCCGTGGCGGGAAAGTATCCGAAGAGCACCGCCATCCGCTGCGGGCTGTAGTACGCGTTTGCGCCGCGCAGGGCGTGGGGATACAGCCGCAGACGGTCTACCTGCCGGTCCTTTCCCGTGGAGGGATCGTACTGCGACCAGAGGGCCGCCCGGCCCAGGGCCTTTTCGAAGTGGCGGATGGTGGTCATGGACACCGCGTACACCATCTGCTGGTGGAACTGCGGGTTCCCTTCCGAGGGCGGCAGGCCGTCGCGGGCCAGCAGGTGCGGGTGCTCCAGGTTCACCGGCGCGTAGAAGCACCCGCTGGCCGGGTCGAAGTCGACCACCTCCACGGATTCGCCGACCGGGCCGGGGCCCAGCTCCTCCCACGGCACCTTCAGCGTCACGCGGTTGAGCACCGCCGTTTCCACCCGGGTGTCCAGGCTGGGATCGAACGCGTAGACGCGCAGCCGGCGGTACTGGGGGCAGGACGGTGCCAGGGGGTCTACGGGTGCGGAATCGCTCATGAGGAATGGCGGGCGGGGATTGCCGGGATGGTGGAGCGGGAGATGCCGCGGGGGGCGGCGGGTGCGGAGGGGAACGCGCCACGCGTGCACATTCACAACATGCGCGAGGAATTTCCAACGGGCAAGAGCCGTCTCAATCCGTGTGGTCCGGGGCGCGCGCCGCGGCCTGCCGGGCCGCGCGTACGGACTGCACGTCGTTGGCGCGGGGAGGTCAGGCGATGTCGGCGGCGGGAAGGGTGAGGGTGAATACGGATCCGCCGCCGTCGCGGCTGCGGACGCCCAGGTCGCCGCCCATGCCGCGGGCCAGGTCGCGGCTGATGGCCAGCCCCAGCCCCGTGCCCTCGGAGCGGCGGGTGCGGCTCATGTCTACCTGCACGAACGGCTCGAACACCGACGCCTGCTTTTCCGGCGGAATGCCGATTCCCGTGTCGCTGACGGAAAGGAAGACGACCGCCGGCTCCCCGGGCACCACGCCGGCCTCGACGCTGATGCGGCCGCCCGGGGGGGTGAACTTCAGCGCGTTGCTCAGCAGGTTGATCACCACCTGCTGCACTTTTTCGCGGTCGGCCCGCACGGGCGGGGCGTGCAGGACGACGTCGAACGCGAGCTCCTTGGCGGCCATCTGCGGCTCCACCATGGGCGTCACGGCGGCCATC
>NZ_DATBNB010000290.1 GCF_036554565.1 Longimicrobium sp.
GGTGTTCGGCCCGGTGGTGTCGCTGTACGTCTATCCGGATGCCCAGTGGGAAGACACGCTGCGCATCGTGGACAAGAGCACGCCGTACGCGCTGACGGGCGCCGTGTTCGCCACCGACCGCGCGGCGCTGGTGCAGGCTGACCGCGAGCTGCGGAACGCGGCGGGCAATTACTACGTGAACGACAAGCCCACGGGCGCGGTGGTGGGCCAGCAGCCGTTCGGCGGCGCGCGGGCCAGCGGCACCAACGACAAGGCGGGGAGCATTCTGAACATGCTCCGCTGGATCTCGCCGCGGACGATCAAGGAAACGTTCGCCCCGGCACGCTCGTTCGAGTACCCGTTCATGGGCGAGAAGTAGCCGATCGGCCGGGCACGGTCGGACGGATCACGACGAAGCGCCTCCGGGAATTTGCCGGAGGCGCTTCGTCGTTTGCGCTCCACGGCTACGTCCTCGGTGCCGGGGAGCCGCACCACGGGATCCGGAGCCCGACGGTGATCGGCAGATAGACATTGGGCGCGGACTCGGTGCCTGAAGCAAAGGAAGAAAACGGCACCTCGAGCCGCGTCTGGGCGAACAACGCCGCTCCGCCCGAGTCCAGGTTCGTCCCCACGCCCAGACTCGCGCCGGGCACCGGTCCATCAGACTCGCCTCCACGGAAGCTGGTACATGCCGTCGACTGGCCATACGCAGGCGCCGCGATAGCCGCGGCGCTCGTTCAGGTTCGGGGAATGGGTCCCGATACCTGCGCTGCACGTGAAGAAGCACACACTTTAGATCATAATATGCTTGACTTCTCAGTTGGGCTCGACTATCCTTACCGAAGATATGCCGAATAGTCGCGCGATGCACTTCCTCTGGCAATCCGCTGTCCAAGTGGGCGGCGGAACAACGGCAACCCCGGCGGGGAGCGGACAATGGCGAAGGCACATGAGCTGGTGGAAGACTTCAACGACAACCTGTCCGATACGACTCGCTGGTGGGTCTTCGGCGACGCGCGAGAGGTGAACCGGCGCCTGGAGCTTCCCCAGGCCAGCAGCACGGCCAACAGCTACGCCGGCTACACGGCGAAAGCCACCTACGACCTTACCGGTACCGCCATATGGGTCGAACTCGTCCGCGCCCCGCGCATGGGACAGGCGCGGCTGCGGGCGTACCTGAGCGAAGGCAACGAGCTGAGCATCGGGCTGGTGGACGGGCTTCTCCGGTGCGAGCAGCAGGTGGGAAGTGCGTACCTGGTTTTCCTTACCCTGCCGTACGACCCGGAAGCGCACCGCTGGCTGCGGATCCGTGAGCGCAACGGCACCATCTTCTGGGAGACTTCGGCGGACGCGGGCACCTGGACTACGCTGTACAGCAACCCGGCGCCGTTCAGCGTTACGGCGATCAGTCCCGGGATCTTCACGGGCACCTATCAGGCCGTCGCTTCGCCCGGCACCGCGATTTTCGACAACCTGAACGCGCAGGAAACCAGCCGGCTTCGGCGGGTGGAGGAGCGCAGGCTTTCGGCGCGCGGCGTCCGGGTAGAGGCGGCGGAGCTGGCGGCGGAGCGGCGCCACGAGGAGCACGCCAACAACAACGACGAGGTG
>NZ_DATBNB010000291.1 GCF_036554565.1 Longimicrobium sp.
CGCGCGGTGAACGAGCTCACCCCGCCGGGATCCAGCGCGTACGTGGGCGGCTTCGTGTACGCGCGCGACCTGTTCGAGCCTGCGCAGTGCCCGTCGAGCAACCGCGCCGAGATGTTCTACATGCTGGCGGCCGATCCTGGCGGCACGGTGAACGGCAACGTCCGCACGGTAGACTTGGTCAAGAGCAAGACGGTGGGAACGCTGGCCCACGAGTTCGAGCACCTGATCAACGCGTCGCGGCGGCTGCACGTGAACGGCGCCACGAAGTTCGAGGCCACGTGGCTGGACGAGGGGCTGGCGCACGTGGCCGAGGAGCTGATGTTCTACCACGTTTCGGGGAAGAGCGCGCGCGCCAACCTGGGCGGAGCCCAGCTGTTCGACGGCGGCGCGGTGCAGAGCGCCTGGTTCTCGTACATGGAATCCAACACGGGGCGCCTGCGCCAGTGGCTGCTCTCGCCGACCACGGGCGGCTTCTTCCAGGCCAACGACAACCTGCCCACCCGCGGCGCGGCCTGGTCGTTCCTGCGCTACGCGGCCGACCGCAAGGGTGGCACCGAGGGCGCGTTCTGGGCGGCGCTGGTGAAGACGGTGCAGGACACGGGGCTGGTGAACCTGCAGAACGCGCTGGGCACCGACCCCATGCCGTGGGCGCGGGACTTCGTCGCGGCCACGTACGCCGACGATGCGGTCGGCGGCGGAACGCCGGCGCAGTACACGCTCCCCAGCTGGAACGTGCGTGACATCATCGACAACTGGATCAACTACACGGCGGGCGACCGCTATCCGCTCGCCGTTCGCGTCCCCACGAACGGCGTGACGGACAACATCACCATGGCGTACGGCGGCGCGGCGGCGTTCTCGCGCGTGGGAGTGCCCGCCAGCGCCTTCGCCTCCGTGCGCCTGCGGGTGGGCGCGGGCAACCCGCCGTCGACCGTACGCGTCGCGGTGTTCCGCCGGAAGTAGGCGCCTGGCGCTGGCGAGCAGAAGAGGCCCGTCCGGATGATCCGGGCGGGCCTCTTTCGATGGTCGAAGTGCGCTCGTGCGTGTCCGGGTCAGCCGATCCCCATCAGCACGATCAGCGCGGCGCTCAGGCTGATCAGCACGATGAGCGATCCCGTCACCGCCGCGATCACCCGGCCGCCGACGCGCCCCAGCACCCGTACGTCCACGCCCAGCCCCAGCGCGGCCATGGCGGCTACGGTCATCCACCGCGACAGCTCGCGCACCGGCAGCGCCACCTCGGCGGGGATGGCGCCCAGCGACCGGGCAGCGGCGAGCACCAGGAAGCCGGTGATGAACCAGGGGACGAAGGCGCCCGGCGCCAGCTTCTGCTCGCCGATCCTGCGGTTGCGCACGGCGAAGAAGACCACGACCGGACCCAGCAGCAGCACGCGCACCAGCTTGACGAGCGTCCCCACCTCTCCACTCAGCGCGCTGACGGGAAAGGTGGCCGCGATCACCTGCGGAACCGCGTACACCGTCATTCCCGCCAGCACGCCGTAACGGTACGCGTCGAAGCCCAGGAGCGGGATCAGCAGCGGCAGGCCCAGGACGACCACCACGCCCAGCACGGCGGTGAAGGCGATGGACGACGCCACGTCCTCGTCGTCCGCGCCGATGACGGGTGCCACGGCGGCGATGGCGGAGTTGCCGCAGATGGCGTTTCCGCAGGCGATCAGCGTGGCCAGGCGCGGGTTCAGCCCCAGCGCGCGGCCGATGCCGTAGCCCGCCACCAGCCCCGTGGCGACCACGGCGAGGATGGCGATCACCAGCGGCGCGCCGGCCCGCAGCAGCAGGGGCAGGTTCACCGACGCGCCCAGGAGCACGAGGGCCACCTCCCGCACCTGCTTGGCCGTCAGCTTGATCCCCGGCTCCCACGGAGGGC
>NZ_DATBNB010000292.1 GCF_036554565.1 Longimicrobium sp.
CAGGCCAGCCCAAGCGCAATCGAATTCTCCCCTCTCCCGCTTGCGGGAGAGGGGTCGGGGGAGAGGGCAGCCGCAGCATGCGCCGGTGTCCGTCGAAACGCCCCAAAGCTCGCCAGGGCCCGCCCGAACACCGCGCGCAACGGAGCGCACCACACTGGCTCCCTTCCCCCGCGCAGTTTGCGGGGGAAGGGTTGGGGATGGGGGGCGCCGGCGGATGCGCCACGTCCGGCCCGACCGCCACGTGGTCCCGTCCGCGTCGCGTGGTTCTACGGCGTCGCGCCTCAAGGTTCTCGCACGCTGCCGCGCCCGGGCTTCGTGCCGGCCGCGGCTGGATCCTTCGGCCCGCACGGGATCGGTATACGTGAGAGTGTGGTGTGGCTTGGCCTCAGGATGACAGGCTTGGGTGTGTCAGACGGTATGTGCCGGGGTGCGTCGCTTAGCACGACGCGAGCCCCCATCACTCCCGCGGGGCGTCCTCCGCACCCTCCGGGGGCAGCAGCGGCGTGACCGCGCACTCCGACACGCCGTGCCCCTCCACCGCCGTCACCTCGAACCGCACGTCGTCGTACTCCACCACGTCGCCCGCCAGCGGGGGCCGGTCCAGCAGCGACAGCACCAGCCCGCTCACCGTATCCACCTCGTCGTGCTCCAGCACCAGCCCCAGCTCCTCGCCCACCTGGCTGATGCGAACCGTACCCGCCACCAGCAGCCGCCCATCCAGCGCCCGGTGGATCTCGGGGCGGGCCACCCACCCCTCCTCGATCTCGCCGACCACTTCCTCGAACAGGTCCTCGATGGTGATGACCCCCGCGGTGCCGCCATGCTCGTCCATCACCACGGCCATCTGCGAGTTCACCCGCCGCATCGCCGCCAGCACCGTGTCCATCTCCGCCGTTTCGGGGATGTACGGCACCTCGCGCACTTCCGAGGGCCGCAGCGCGCGGCGGTTGGGCATCCGCCGCAGAATGTCCTTGATGTGCACCACGCCCGTGATGTGGTCCAGGCTCCCCTCGTACACCGGGTAGCGGGTGTGCGGGCTGGAGCGCAGGATGTCGAGCATCTCGTCGGCGGTGGCGCCCGCGGGGATTCCGACGACGTGCACCCGGGGGATCATCACCTCGCCCGCCGTCAGGTCGCCGAACTCCAACAGCTCCTGCAGCACGTCGGCCGATTCCTGGCGCAGCATTCCGCCCGCCTGGCTTTCGCGCACGATGAACTGCAGCTCCTCCGGCGTGCGGTAATGCTCGCCCGAGGCCACGTAGCGGTTGATCCCCGCCAGCCGCAGCACCGCGTTGCCGAGCGCGTTCAGCCCGATGACCAGCGGATACAGGATCTTCTGCACGACCAGCACCGGCGGCGTCACCCACACCGCCGCCTTGTCGGCCTGCTGCAGCGCGATGGACTTGGGGATCATCTCCCCGACCACGATGTGGAAGTACGTCAGCAGGGCCACCGCCAGGACGCTGGCCAGGGTGTGGGCGCCCGCCTCGCGCAGCGGCCCCAGCCCCACCAGCCAGTGCCCGATCCACTCCGCCAGCACGTGCTCGCCGTACATGCCCAGCCCCAGCGAAGCCACCGTGATGCCCAGCTGTGCCGTGGCGATGTAGCGGTCCTGCCGCCGCGGGTCCTTGAGGATGTTGCTGACGATGCGCGCCGCGGCGTCGCCCTCGGCCGCGCGGCGCTCGATGCTGGCCCGCGGCGCGCCCACGATGGCGAACTCGGCGGCCACGAACAGCGCGTTCAGCAGGATCAGCACGGTGATGATGACGAGGGGGACCACCTTATCCATCCGCAGCCTCCCCGCCGCCGTCCCCCGTCCGGCGCCCGCCCGCCGGCAGGGCCAGGATGGCCTGCACCGCGTGCCCGGAGATGGCCTCGACCTCCACCTGCACCCCGTCGATCTCCAGCCGCTCGCCCGCCTCGGGAACGTGCCCCAGCTCCTCCATCACCCGCCCGCCCACCGTGTCGGCCTCGCCCTCCCACAGGATGCCCAGCCAGGGCTCGGCCTCGTCCAGCCGCATCCACCCGGGAATGCGCACGCGGCCGTCGTCCAGCCGCTCGGGGCCGGGCTCGTCGTGGGTGCGGAACTCGTCGGCCACCTCGCCCATCACCTCGGTCAGCACGTCGTCGAGCGTCACCAGCCCCGCCACGCCGCCGAACTCGTCCATGACGATGGCCACATGGCTGCGCCGCTCGCGCATCAGCGTCAGCAGGCGGTCGGCGGTGACGCTTTCGTGCACCATCAGGATGGGGCGCATCAATTGGCGGAGGCTGGGCACCCGGCCGGCCTCCAGGTATCCCCGGAACAGGTCCTTGGTGTGGAGCAGCCCCTCGACGTGGTCGATGTCGCCACGGTAGACGGGCAGGCGCGTGTACGGCGTTTCCACCATCTTGCGCAGCACCTCGTCCACGGGCGTCTCGATCTCCACGCCCACGATCTCCTGCCGCGGCACCATCAGGTGGCGCGCGGGGCGGATGCCCAGCTGCAGGGCGCGACGCAGGCGGCGGTGCTCGTCGGGCTCCAGCAGCCCGCCGTCGCGGCTTTCGGCGATCAGCAGGTCGATCTCTTCGGGCGAGTGGATGTGGCGGTGGCCGACGGGGGATACGCCCATGGCCCGCAGCGCCAGCGCGCCGCTGCCGTTCAGGAAGCCGATGAAGAACGAGAACGCGCCCAGTGACCATTTCATGGGCAGCGACGTCTTGAGCGCGACCTGCGTGGGAAACTGCAGCGCCAGCGACTTGGGGACGAGTTCGCTGAGCACCATCGCCAGCACCGTGAGCACGACGAGGATCACGCCGGCCGCGGTGGAAAGCGCGGCGGGGCGCTCCATCCCCCACAATCGCTGGAAGAGGCCAGCGAGGGGCCCGGCCAGGGTGGCCTGCCCGTAGGCGCCGATGATCAGTGAGGTGAGGGTGATGCCGATCTGGCAGGCGGCGATGTAGTGGTCCAGCGCCGCGGGATCGTCCAGGTACGGGAGCAGGCGGATGGCCGACACGTCGCCCTGCTCGGCGCGCTGGCGGATGCGGCTGCGGCGCACGCTGACGGCCGCGAACTCGGCGGCCACGTACAGCGCCGTGAGCGCGATCAGCGCCAGGATGATCAGGATGGAAAGGACCATCAGCGGGGGGCGCACGCGGGAGCGGGCCCAACGCCGGGGGGGCGGTGGGGTGTCCCTGTGCGGACCGGTCTTGTGTTCGGGTTCGGAAACACGCTCATTGGGGAGTCGGCGAACGCAGGGAGCACGCCACGGCGCCGGACGGACGGGCGGCACCCCACGTCCCGTGGAGGGTACGTGTTGCGCGAACCCCCCGCAAGGCGATCCATTCAACGTTCGCGAAAGGCGCAGGGCGCCTTCGGATCGTCAACGCGACTTCAACGGCTTGGGATGGACCAGGAAACCGCACTCAGCGACAAGCTGCGCGACCGAATCTTGAGCGCCCTGCACCTGGGGCTGCTCCAGCCGGGCGACCGCCTGCCCAGCATCCGTGCCCTGTGGCGCGAGATGGGGGTGGACCACCGGGTGGTGGCCCAGGCCTACCGGATTCTGGAGGACGAGGGGCTTGTGGAGGTACGCGGCCGCTCGGGCGTGTACCTGGCCCCGCAGGACCAGCTGGGCGGCGAGGTGCTGGCCGAGACGGCGCGGTGGATGGCGGGGGTGCTGGTGGAGGGGTGGAAGCGGCGGATGACGCTGGCCGAGATCCCCGAACTCATCCGCCGCTGCACCAGCACCGTGCCCCTGCGCTGCGCCGTCGTGGAATCCAACGTCGACCAGATGACGGTGTACAGCGCCGAGCTCGAGGAGCAGTTCGGGCTGACGGCGGTGCCCGTCTACATCTCGCCCGTGCCCCTTCCCCGCCCCGACCGCTCGGTGGAGTTCCACGCGGTGGAAGAGGCCATCCGCTCGGCGGACCTGGTGGTGACCACCAGCTACCACTCGCGGCTGGTGCGCAAGGCGGCCGAGAACGTGAACGTGCCCTCGGTGACGCTGACGGTGAACGCCGAGGTGGTGGAGACGGTGCAGCGGGAGATCCGCACGGGCGGGGTGACGCTGGTGTGCGTGGACCCGGAGTTCGGCAACCGGCTGCGCGCCATGTACGCCGACGCCAGCGAGGGCGAGCAGATCCGCGTGGTGCTGGCGGACGACGAGGAGGCCCGCGCGGCGCTGGACCCGTCGGAGCCGGTGATCCTCACCCGGGCGGCCCGGGCGCAGCTGGGCGCGGGGGTGCAGCTTCCGCCCCTGCTGCTCCCCCACTCGCCCACCTTTTCGGCGCACACCGCGCGCGAACTGCTGCAGCTGATCATCCGCCTGAACCTGGCCGCGGCGGAGCGGCAGGACGCCACGCAGCTGCTGGCCGGCACCGAGTAGCAGAGCGGCGACGGCCTGGAGTGTAGAAGGCGCGCGGCCCCTTGGGGGTCGCGCGCCTTCGCCGTTCTCCCCCTCTCCGCACGGCTGTTTGTGCGGGGAGGGGGCCGGGGGGAGGGGCGCTGTTGCGTTCCCTGGACGCAGCGGCTAGCGTACTCGGAATCAGGCGCACCCCGCGCCAGCGGCCCGGTACCCGGAGGCTTCACCCTTGGAAGGCATCCGGCTCACCCTGTACGTGGCGGGCGAAAGCTCCCGGTCGCAGGCCGCGGAGCGCAACCTTCGCGCGCTCTGCCGCGGCCTTCGCGGCGCCGACCTGCGCGTGGTGGACGTGGTGCACGACCCAGACGCCGCCGAGCACGCCCGCATTCTCACCACTCCCACGGTAGTCCGCGAACACCCCGCGCCGCCCCGCCGCGTTACCGGCGACCTGGGCGACGCGGCGCGCGTGCTGGCCGCGCTGGACCTGCACACGGACACCGACCCATGAGCCACGACACGGCAGGCGTCACCAAGCTGCCCACCGGCATCTCCGGCCTGGACCACATCACCGAGGGCGGGCTGCCCCGCGGCCGCTCCACGCTCGTCGCCGGCACGGCGGGGAGCGCCAAGACCGTCTTCGCCACCCAGTTCCTGGCCGCCGGAATCGAGGAGTTCGGCGAGGCCGGCGTCTTCGTAACCTTCGAAGACGGCGTCGACGACATCCGCCGCAACATGCGCGGCTTCGGGTGGGACATCGAAGGATGGGAGCGCGACGGCAAGTGGGCGTTCGTCGACGCGTCGCCCCATCCCGACGGCGGCGAGGTGATCGTGGGCGAGTACGACCTGGGCGGCCTGATGGCCCGCATCCGGGGCGCCGTCGAACGCGTCGGGGCGAAGCGGGTGTCGCTGGACTCGCTCAACGCGCTCTTCGTGCAGTACCGCGAGCACGCCCTGCTGCGCGGCGAGATGTTCCGCATCACCCGCCTGGTCAAGGAGATGGGCGTCACCGTCATCTTCACCGGCGAGCGGCGCGAGGAGTACGGCGAGGTCAGCCGCCACGGACTGGAGGAGTTCGTGGCCGACAACGTCGTCATTCTTCGCAACCTGCTGATGGACGAGCGACGCCGCCGCACGATCGAGCTGCTGAAGATGCGGGGCGCGCCCCACCAGCGCGGCGAGTTTCCCTTTACCGTCACGCCCGACCGGGGGATCGTGGTCGTCCCCATCTCCGGGATCCCGCTGACGCAGAGCTCGTCCACCGTGCGCATCACCTCGGGGAGCGACGAGCTGGACCGGATGTGCGGGGGCGGCTTCTTCCGCGACTCCATCATCCTGCTTTCGGGCGCCACGGGAACGGGAAAGACGCTCACCGTCACCCAGTTCCTGGCGGGCGGGGTGAAGAAGGGGGAGCGCTGCCTGCTGTTCGCCTTCGAGGAAAGCCGCGACCAGCTGTTCCGCAACGCCGCCGCGTGGGGGTACGACTTCGCGAAGATGGAGGAGGACGGGACGCTGAAGGTGGTGAACCAGTATCCGCACGCGATGTCGATGGAAGACCACCTGCTGATGATGCGCGACACCATCCGCGACTTCGAGCCCAACCGGGTGGCGGTGGACTCGCTGTCGGCGCTGGAGCGGGTGACCAGCGTGCGCAGCTTCCGCGAGTTCGTCATCGGCCTCACCTCGTTCCTCAAGCAGCAGGAAACCGCGGGGCTGTTCACGTCCACCACGCCGTCGCTGCTGGGGGGATCGTCCGTGACGGAGAAGCACATCTCCACGCTGACGGATACCATCATCCTGCTGCGCTACGTAGAAACGCACGGACAGATGCGGCGGGCACTGACCGTGCTGAAGATGCGCGGCTCGGCGCACGAGCACGACATCCGCGAATACACCATCGACGGCACGGGGATGAACCTGGGCGAGCCGTTCAGAGAGATTTCGGGGATCCTGTCCGGCCACCTCGTGCAGGGTGAGGCCGAGGGATCGGACTCCGGGCCGGCCGCGGGCGGCTGACCCATGCAGGCCACGCCCTCGTCCGGCGACGCGCGGCTGCGCACCATCATCGACCGCCTGGCCGATGGGGTGCTGATCGTGGCGTCCACCGGCGAGGTACGCTTCGCCAACCCCGCGGCCGAGGCGCTGTTCGGCCGCACGCGCGACGAGCTGCGCGAGGCGGTGCTGGGGCTGCCGCTGGTGGCGGGCGAAACGGTGGAGATCGACGTGGTGCGCCGTGGCCAGGCGCCGCGCGTGGCCGAGCTGCGGGTGGTGGAGCTGGACGACTGGGAGGGGCAGCCAGCCCTCCTCGTGTCGCTGCGCGACGTCACCGACCGCCGCGACGCCGAGGAGCAGCGGCTGCGCGCGGAGAGCGAAACCGCGCGTCGGCGCGAAGCCGAGGTGGCGGCGCGCCGGGCGCGCTTCCTTTCGCAGGTGAGCGCCACGCTGGCCGGCTCGCTGGAGCCCTCGGCCACGCTGGCGCGGCTGGCGCGCCTTGCCGTCCCCGAGCTGGGCGACTGGTGCGTCATCGACCTGCGGGAGAGCGACGAGTGGCTGCGGCGCGTGGCGGCGGTGCATCACAACCGCGAAAAGGAGCCCCTCGCCGCCATCCTGGCCGAGCGCTATTCGCCCCGCCCGAACGATCCGTTCCCCGCCGCGGAGGCCGTGCGCACCGGCCGCGCGGTGCTGTACTCGCCGCTGGACGACGACACGCTCGTCCAAATCACCCGCGACGCGCAGCACCGGCAGCTGATCCGCGCCCTGGGAACGCGCGCCGCCATGGCCGTGCCCCTGGTGGCGCGGGGCGAGACGTTGGGCGCCATGACCTTCGGCTGCGGCTCGGGCGAGTACGGGGCCGAGCACGTGGCGCTGGCGCAGGACTTCGCGGCGCGCGCGGCGCTGGCGGTGAGCAACGCGCGGCTGTACGAGCAGGCGCAGCAGGCCAGCAAGGCCAAGAGCGAGTTCCTGGCGGTGATGAGCCACGAGCTGCGCACCCCGCTGAACGCCATCCTGGGATACTCGGACCTGCTCGACGCGGGGATCCACGGCGAGATGTCCGAGGAGCAGCGCGAGCAGCTGGGCCGCGTGACGGCCAACGCGCGCGACCTGCTTCACATCGTGGACGAGATCCTCACCTTTTCGCGCATCGAGTCCGGCACGGAGAGGGCTCACTCGGAGCGCACGGACCTGCGCGAGGTGATCCAGCAGGTAGCGCAGCGGATGGAGCCCGCGGCGCGGCGGAAGGAGCTGGAGTTCCAGGTTCGCCTGTCGGAAAAGCCGGCGCTGGTGGAGACGGATGCGCCCAAGGTG
>NZ_DATBNB010000293.1 GCF_036554565.1 Longimicrobium sp.
TGAGGTTCTTCAGCTCGCGGACGTTCCCCGGCCAGTCGTAGTTCACCAGGATTTCGAGCGCTTCCGGGTCGATGCCCAGGAACGGCCGCTCGTGCTCGGCGCTGAACTGGCGGATGAAGCCCTCGATCAGCCGCGGCACGTCGTCGCGGCGGGCACGCAGCGGCGGAAGGTCGATGCGCAGGACGTTCAGGCGGTGGTACAGGTCGCGGCGGAACTCGCCGACCTCCACTTCCTGGCGCATGTCGCGGTTGGTGGCGGCGATCACGCGAACGTCCACGCGGATGGACTCCTCACCGCCCACGCGCCGGAACTCCCGCTCTTCCAGCACGCGCAGCAGCTTGGTCTGCGTGGAGAGCGGCATCTCGCCGATCTCGTCCAGGAAGATGGAGCCCCCGTTCGCCAGCTCGAAGAAGCCCTTGCGCCGGTCCGTCGCGCCGGTGAACGAGCCCTTCTCGTGGCCGAACAGCTCGCTTTCCAGCCGGTTTTCGGGGAGCGCCGCCACGTTGACGGCGATGAACGGCCGGTGGCGCCGCGGCGAGAGGGCGTGGATGCCGCGCGCCACCAGCTCCTAGCCGGTGCCGCTTTCGCCCAGGATGAGCACGGTGGAGTTGACCGGGGCGATCTGGACGATGCGCTCCAGCACCTCTTCCATCGCCGCGGTCTCGCCGACGATGCCGGTGATTTCGCGCAGCTCCTGGCGCTGCACCAGCCGCCGCCCCACCAGCGCGACCTCGTCGGCGTCGACGGGCTTGGGGAAGCACTCGTGGATGCCCAGCTGGCGGCAGATGTCGCGGCCGGAGGGCTCCGTCGGCTCCGTCAGCCCGATGATGGGGGTACGGCCGCGCTCCCGGGCCGCGTGGATGAGCGCGCGGGCGCGGCGCTCGCGCAGGCCGCCGGTGATCACCACCAGGATGGGCTCCGCCAGGGCATCGTCCAGCGACTCTCCTGGGGCCAGCAGCTCCACCCGCAGGTTCTGCCCCTCGAAGGCCGCCCGCAGCCGCACCGCCGGCTCCAGGTCGTCCGTGGTAATCAGGACCGCTTCCGCCACTCTCGCATCCGGATCGCTTCGCCGTGAATCAACGAGGAAATCAGTCCTTCTTCACCGAGCCGCCGGTGTAGAACGGGGGCCTCACCACTTCCGCGGGCACGGCCGCGTTGCGGATGACGATGCCGATCTCCGTCCCCGGCTTCGCGGCGGCGGTGGGGACGTACGCCATGCCGATCCCCTGCCCCAGCGACGGGCTAGACGTGCCGCTGGTGACCACGCCCGCCTCGCTCCCATCCACGGAAACCGGGTAGCCGTGCCGCGGAAAGCCGCGCTCCTTCAGCCGGAACCCGACGAGGCGCTTCTGCACCCCCTGCTCCTTCTGCCGCGCCAGCGCCTCGCGGCCCACGAAGTCACCCTTGTCCAGCTTGACCACCCAGCCCAGCCCCGCCTCCAGCGGCGTGGTGTCCTCGTCCAGGTCGTTGCCGTACAGCGCGTACCCCATCTCCAGCCGCAGCGAGTCGCGGCACCCCAGCCCGGCGGGGAGCAGGCCCGCATCCGCGCCCACCTCCAGCAGACGGCGCCACAGCCGCGGTGCGTCCGCCGCGGGCACGTACAGTTCGAAGCCGTCCTCGCCGGTGTAGCCCGTGCGGCTGATGGTCGCCTCGATGCCGTCCACCGTGCCCTCCGCGAAGCGGTAGTAGCGGATGGAGGGGAGGTCGGCGTCCGTCAGCGTGCGCAGGATCTCCTCCGCGCGCGGGCCCTGCAGCGCCAGCAGGGCGATCTCGTCGGTCCGGTCCACCAGCTCCACGCCGAACTGCTCGGTGAACTGCGAGATCCAGCGGAAGTCCTTGTCCTTGTTGCTGCCGTTGACCACGAGCATGTAGTGGCCGGGGTAGCGATAAACGATCAGGTCGTCCAGCAGCTTGCCCTCGTGGTTCAGCAGGGTGCCGTACTGCGCCTGCCCGACGGCGATCTTGCTGACGTCGTTGGTCGTGACGTACTGCACGAACTCCATCGCGCGGTCGCCGCGCACCTCGAACTCGCCCATGTGCGACACGTCGAACAGCCCCGCGGCCTTGCGCACGGCGTGGTGCTCGGCGGTGATGCCGGTGGGATACTGCACCGGCATCTCGTATCCCGCGAAGGGGACCAGCTTGGCGTTGAGCGCGGCGTGCTCGCCGTGCAGCGGGGTGCGGAGAAGGGTGCCCTCGGCCATCGGGTCGTTCAGGTGCGGGTGATTCGTTCGCGGATCGCGGGCTGCCAATCTAGCACACCCCGCCGGAGGGGGCGAGAGGATGGAGGGGATGCTCGGGGGCAGAGGATGTCGGAAGGGGCGGAGTTCGGTGAGGCCGCGGGCGCCCCCCATCCCCAGCCCTTCCCCCGCAAACTGCGCGGGGGAAGGGAGCCAGCCCAGTGCGCGCCGATGTTTCCTTCCCGCAGAAAGGCCCTGTCATCCTGAGGCCCATGCGCGCCTTACCATCCCGCACTCCATCCCACGCGGGCCGAAGAATCTAACAGAGGACACTTCTCAGCCCGGGCGCGGGAGCGGGCACCCGTGCAGAGGCCGCGATGTCGGGGCGTTTCGACTCGGGCCGGCGCATGGCGCGGGAGGCCCCTCCCCCGGCCCCTCCCCGCATGCTGCGCATGCGGAGTGGGGAGAATTCGTGTGCGCTTCGGCTCGCCTCGCGCACGCCACTTCGCCAGCAGTCCGCGAAGGCGGACTTCGTGAATTTCAAGCTGCGGTTTCAACCGCCGGGACGGGAGCCGCGGCCTCGGCTACCGTGCCCGCTGCCGCGCCCACGTTGGTACGTGTCCGCGGGTAGATCCTTCGGCCCGCGAGGGATCGTGTACGGGCGAGGATCGTTCGCCTGGGCCTCAGGATGACAGGCTCCGTCGTCACGCCCGCATCGGACGCACCGCCCCGACCGTGATGTGCACCCTCCCCCGCATGCTGCCATGCGAGGGAGGGTGTGCGCTTCGGCTCGCCTCGCGCACACCACCTCGCGTGCAGTCCGCGAAGGCGGACTTTGGGCCGTCGTTGCCGCGACTTCAGTCGCCCCAGCAGGGCCGAGGCGTCCTCGGGTTACGGCGTGACCGCCGGGGGAACGGCGCGCGCGGCCTCCCCCTCCAGCCCCAAGCGGTCCACCGGCGAGACGGTCACCAGGTCCACCGGCGCCGGGGGCAGCGCCGCGGCGGCAGGCGCGGCGGGCGCGGCGGGGGCGGCGGGGGCGGTCGGCTCGGGGATGGTGAAGGTGCGGTCCGCGCCGGGCACCACGTCCACCCCCCACGCGCTCCCACGGCGCCAGCGCACCACCCACCAGCGCGGGTCCGTCCCCGCCGCCGGCTGCATCTGCACGGAGAGCAGCCGCTCGGGCGAGGTGAGCTGCACCGTTACGCTGGGCGCGGCCAGCACCCGGCCGCCCAGCCATGGCGACGCCGGAACCAGCGCGCGATTTCGATACGGGCCCGCCACCAGCCGCTCGTTGATGGAGTCGCGGTTCTGCAGGAACACCCGCATGCTGAAGTGCACGTTCCCCGTGGCGCCCGGCATCCCCCGCGTCACCCACACCTGGTCCGTGATCTCCTCCGCGCGCCACCCCGCCGGCGGAACCTCCACCCGGCTGGTGAAGTTGCCCGGCCACATGTGCCGGTGGTGCACGTTCTGCTCGACCCACCAGCGCAGCAGCACGGGATAGCTCAGGTCCGGCCGCGAGATGGGCCAGTAGAGCTGCGGGGTGAAGTAGTCCATCCACCCTTCCCGCAGCCACAGCCGCGCGTCGGCGTACAGTTGTGCGTACTGGTCGAACGCCACGCCCTGCCCCGCCGGAAATCCCGGCCGGTACAGGCCGAACGGGCTGATGCCGAACTTCACCCAGGGCTTGCGGTCCTTGATGCCGCGGTACACCTCGCGGATCAGCGTGTTGACGTTCTCGCGCCGCCAGTCGTCGCGCGCCAGCCGGCCGCCGCCCGCCACGTACTTCCGCCAGCTGGGCTCGTCGGGAAAGTCGATGGGCCCGGCCGAATCCCGCTCGGGATACGGGTAGAAGTAGTCGTCCACGTGCACGCCGTCGATGTCGTACCGGCTCACCACGTCCAGCATCACGCGCAGCGAATGGGCGCGCACCTCGGGCTCGCCGGGGTCCATCCACGCGTTCCCGCCGTACTGGCGCACCAGGTCCGGCCGGCGCCGGGTGATGTGCGATTCCGTGTTTTCCGAACGGGCGGAAGGATGGCGCGCGCGGTAGGGATTGAACCAGGCGTGAAGCTCCATCCCCCGGCGGTGCGCCTCGTCGACGGCAAAGGCCAGCGGGTCATAGCCCGGATCGCGCCCCGACTGGCCCGTCAGGTACTCGGACCACGGCTCGTGGGGCGAGGCGTACAGTGCGTCGCCCGCCGGACGCACCTGCAGGATCACGGCGTTCAGGTTGAGCGCCGCGGAGCGGTCCATGATGGCCACCAGCTCCGCGCGTTGCGAATCGGCGGAAAGGCCGGTGCGCGACGGCCAGTCGATGTTGGCCACCGTGGCCACCCACACCGCCCGGAACTCGCGCGGTACAGGGGGAAGCCCGTCGGCCTGGACCTCGGCCGGGCCCGCGGCGGGTGCGGCGGCCGGGGCGGACGCGGGCCGAGCGCCAGCCGTGCAGGCGGACAGCGCGGCCGCCATCCCCGCGGCAAGGGCGAGCGGGCGCGCGCGGAGCAGCGCGGCGTACCACGGAGAGGGAGCGTCAGGCATCGGATCATGGGGTTGGGGGGACGGACCTCAGACTACGCGTGCTCCGCGCCGGGCGCCATCCCCGGAACGGCGGCGAGCGGAGGATGCGAAAAGGGCTTCCGCCCCGGCCGTGCCGGAACGGAAGCCCTCGCGGGGAGCGCCGAAGCGCTCCCTGCGTCCGGCAGGCTACTGGTAGTGCGGGTTCGACGCCATCTCGGCGAGGTTCACCGGCAGGCAGTACTGGTTGGTGTAGGCCAGCCCCGGCGCGCCGGACACCGGCCCGGTCTGGAACTGGCTGAACGCCTCGATGCCGGCCCCGTACTGCGTCTGGTACCGGCGCAGGTCGCCCAGGCGGTGCGCGTCCAGGTAGAAGTCGCGCCGCCGCTGGTCGCGCAGGTTGCGGTAGAAGTTGGCCGGCGTGGTGGGCTCGGTGGCCGACGCCGTGTTGGCCGTCCCCGGCGCAATCACCCGCCGCGACTCGATGAAGGCGATGTTCTCGGCCGTGGGGCCCTCCGCCTCGGCGCGGATGTACCGCGCCTCCAGCCCCGACGCCACCCGGATGGCGGACGCGCGGCTGAAGTCGCCGCCCGGCAGCGTTCCCGTGTACGTGCTGTACGCGCTGGGCGAGCGGGGAACGAACACCTGCTGCCCGCTCCCCACCGCCGTGCGGGTGGTGGTGGGGATGGGTACCCGCGGGTCCACGTTCACCAGCGCCTCGAAGGGGGTTCCCGACACCGACGAGTTGACGGCCGCCCGCAGCCGCCCGTCGACGATGTTGTTCTCTTCGGTGCTGTTCTCCGAGTAGAACGCGCTGAACCGGAACGCCAGCGGCACGGCCGAGGCGTGCTGGATGGCCAGCGGCTTGTCGTTCAGGTTCAGCGCGGCGCGCGCGGCGGCCACCCGCGCGAAGTTGATGATGGAGTCGGCGCCCTCCACCAGCGCCCGCGACGCCGCCGTGGAGGGGACCACCGCGTTGCCCACCGCCCGTGCCGCCGTGGCCACGGTGATGGCCTCGTTCAGGCGCGGAAGCGCGAAGTCGCGGAACAGCTCCTGGGGCGTGTAGGGCCGGCTCTTGTTCACGGGAGCCTCGCACAGCACCTCGCCCATCAGCACGAACGCCATGCCCCCGTACGCCTGCACCCGGGCGAAGCGAAGGTCCGTGGCCACCGAGTCGCCCCGGACGGACCGGAAGATCTGCGCGGTGGTGTCGGCGATGCCGCGGGCGCGCTGCAACTGGGCGTACACACCGCCGCCGATGGTGCCGTTCTCGGGGGTCACCGCCCGCGTCTCGATCAGCGGCTCCTCCGAGAAGGTGGCGTGGTTGCGAAGCTCGTCGGTGAACAGCCCCGTGTAGACCGCCACGTCGTCGAACGCCCGCTGGAAGTCGCCCATCACCCCGAAGGTGAGCAGGTTCAGGTACGCGGGGTCGTACAATTGTTCGGGGTCGATGGCCTGCGGGTTCTCGACGTCCAGCAGCCCGTCGCAGGCCGCCATCCCTCCCAGGGCCAGCAGCGCGGCCCCCGTCGCGAGCACCCGGCGGCCCAGGCGGGCCGGGGCGAATGATTTCTTCATGATCACCGGTTCCCGGTCAGAAGTTGAAGTTGAGCGAGGCCGTGATGCGGCGGTTCTGCGGCGCCGCGTACGCGTCCACGCGCACGAACGACCGGTTGCCGTAGGTGTTCGCCTCGGGGTCGATGCCGGAGTATTTGGTCCACAGCGTCGCCAGGTTGCGCGCGGCCAGCGTGAAGGTGGCCCCGGAGGCGCCGGTGCGGGCCAGCAGCGTGCGCGGCAGCCCGAAGCTGATGGAAACGTCGCGCAGCTTCAGGAAGTCGCCATCCTCGATGTACGGGGCGAAGAGCAGGTTGGTGAGCGTGGCCCCCGTCGCGAAGTTCACTCCGCTTCCGCGGTACACGTTCACCTCGCGGACGAAGGCGCTGTCCGCGGCGTTCTGCGGCTCGAAGTACCGGATGTCGTTCAGCCGCTCGCAGTTCTCCGCCGCGGCCGGGCGGCAGCGGTCGAACTCCTTGCGGTTGAACACCTTGAAGCCGCCCTTGTAGTCCAGCTGCGCGAACAGCGTCACGTTGCGGAACAGCGTGATGGTGTTGCCCCAGCCGATCTCGCGGTTGGGCGTGGGCGATCCCAGGTAGGTGAACGCCGTGTCCATCAGCGGCAGGTTGTTGGCGGCGAACTGGATGTTTCCGGCATCGTCGCGCAGCGGCAGCCGGGCCCAGAAACCCGCGATGGGATGGCCCACGCGGTGCTCCTGCACCGTGCCGTACGCCTGGAAGGCCGCGTCCGCGCGAATGCGCGCCTCGTCGCCGAAGCTCACCAGCTCGTTGTGGTTGGTCGCCAGGTTGAACCGGCTTTCCCAGGTGAAGGCGTCGCGCTGCACGGGCACCAGGTTCAGCAGGAACTCCACCCCCGTGTTGCGGATGTCGCCCAGGTTGGTGAGCTGCGAGCTGATGAAGCCGGTGGACGGCGCCACCGCGGCGCTCTGCAGCAGGTTGTCGGTGCGCTTGTCGTAGTAGGTGAAGTCCAGCGTCACCCGGTCGTCCAGGAACCCCGCCTCGAAGCCCAGCTCGTACTCCTCGCCGCGCTCCGGCTCCAGGTTGGGGTTGCCGAAGCCCACCGAGCGGATGCCGTTGACGGTGGTCACGCCGCCGGCCGTGGGTACGGTGACCTTGACCACGGTGTACGTCTGGTTGGCCGAGTACGGGTCCGGCGAGCGCCCCGCCTGGCCGTAGGCGCCGCGCACCTTCACCTGCGTCGCGGCGAAGCGCTGGAAGAAGCTTTCCAGGCGCGGCTCTTCCGACACCACCCACGAGAAGCCCGCCTTGGGGTAGACGATGACGTCGAACTCCTTGCCGAAGCTGGAGTTGTCGTCGGCCCGAAGCGCGCCCGTCAGGAACAGCCGGTTGTTGAAGCCCAGCTGCTCCTGGATGTAGTAGCCGATGGACTTGTTTTCCAGGAAGGTGTTGCTCGACGAGCTGAACGCCGCGCTCTGGATGGTGGTGATGTCCGGGGCGCCCAGCCCCCGGCCGGTGCCGGTCAGCGTCTCACGCCGGCGGGCGATGTAGTTGACGCCCACCGAGGTGCTGCTTTCCAGCCAGTCGGTAACCGGCAGCTCGGCGGTGCCCACGTAGTCGGCCGTGTAGTAGCGCTCCTCGGGCTCGCGGATGGCCACGATGCCCTCCGGGACCTCGCCGAACTGCGCGTCGGTGGAGCCCGGCGTGGAAAGGATCTGCGCGTCGCCCCGCGTAAGGTCCAGCCCCAGCGTCACGCGGTTGCGGAACCAGGGGAAGGGCCGGTAGTTGGCCGTGCCGCCCAGCGTGGTGCGGTCGGAGCGCGTCTGGTTGTTGTACTCGTTGGCCTGCAGGCCGCCCACCGAGCCCGGGTACCCGGAAAACACCTCGGGAAAGCCCGTGAAGCGCCCCGGCCGCCCGCGCACCGACAGGAAGAGCAGCCCCTGCGCCGACTCGTCGCCGATGGGAAGCCGCAGGTGGTTGCGGACGAAGTTGGTGCTGAACTGGAAGTCCAGGCGCTCGTTGGCGGTGGCGGTGAAGTTGGCCCGCACCGAGCGGCGGTTGTTGAAGCTGTTGTAGAAGACGCCGTTGTCCTCGTCCATGTCGCCCGACACGAAGTACGAGAACCGGTCGCCGCCGCCGCGCACCGACAGGTTCAGGCGCCGGACGTCGCCGTCGCGCACGCCGAACGGGTCGTTCAGGATGGGGCTTTCCGCACGGATCACGTACCCCGCCTGCTGCCCCTGGCACCCCGGCCAGCGCGGCGTGGGATTCGTGGCACTCACCGTTTCGGTGAGCCGCGCCGTGGTGCAGACGGTGAAGTTGTCGGGGAGGTCGGCCCGCAGCTGGTTCTGGCCGTACTCCACCTTGGCCGACCACTGGGTGCGCTGGCTGCCGCGGGTGCCCTTCTTGGTGATCACCTGGATCACGCCGCCCGCCGCCTCGGCGCCGTACAGCGTAGCGGCGGCGGGCCCCTTGATCACCTCGATGGACTCGATGTCCTCGGGGTTGATGAAGGAGAGCGCCGACGTCACCTGCGTGCTGAACGAGGTGACCGCGCCGCCCGAGGCCCCGAAGTTCCCCAGGTCGGCGTCGCTGTAGCGGATGCCGTCCACGTAGATCACGGGCCGCACCGCCGTGAGCGACCCCGCGCCGCGGATGCGGAT
Source organism: Longimicrobium sp. (assembly GCF_036554565.1). Lineage (NCBI taxonomy): Bacteria > Pseudomonadati > Gemmatimonadota > Longimicrobiia > Longimicrobiales > Longimicrobiaceae > Longimicrobium > Longimicrobium sp. The sequence goes on from NZ_DATBNB010000293.1 coordinate 8,890, forward strand.
GTCGGCGGCCGCGCCGGGGGTCCCGGAGTTGGAAAGGATCTGCACGCCCGGCGTGCGCCCCTGCAGGATCTCGGTGACGTCGCCCACCGTCGTCCGTTCGGTGATCTGGGCGACGTCCAGCGAGGTGACGGAGTTGGGAATGGTGCGGCGGCTGGTGACGCCGGCGGTGCCGGTGACCACGATGGCGTCCAGCCCCAGCGCGGCCGGGGCCAGCGCCAGGTCCGCGCGCGCCGTTGCGCCCGCGGCCACAGTCACCGAGGTCTCGCCTGCCTGGTAGCCTAGCCGGCTGGCGCGCACCTGCACCCGGCCCGCGGGCACCTCGGCCAGCGTGAACTCGCCCGCGGCGTCGGTCACCGTGCTGCGGCCGCCGCCCGCCACCGTGGCGCCCGCCAGGGGCTGGCGGTTGCCGGTTTCGACGACGGTGCCGCGAATGGTGCCGCCCTGGGCGTGCAGCGACGGCGCGGCGGCGCACAGCAGGCCCACGGCGGCGGCCAGCGTCAGCCAGCCCTTCCGTTGGATGGGAAAGCCCATCTCGTCCTCCTGAAATTGTGAATATTCGTGGATGGAGCGCGAAACCGTACCAGAACGAAATTCGGGGGGAGTTCTTCCTCCGGTGCGGGGGTGGTGCGCGCCCGGAACCGCGGCGCCGCCCGTCCGCGGGGCGGCTGCCGCGTTGCGCGCGGATGCGAAGCGTCCGTCACCTGCCGCGGAAAGCCTGGCGGCCCCCGCGCCCGATCGACAGCCGGGTCGATGGTGGACAGGATATGCGGGCCGGACGCCGCTGACAAGACAAAAGTTACAAAATCGTGATCCGCGGGACGGCCCGCCCGAGCGCGGCTCGATCGTCGGCGTGCAGGGGATGGCGCGTCACGGCCGTCCCGGCTGCGTGCGCGCCGGGCGCGCCAGCCCCGTGCCGAGCGGGTGGCGCGGCGGAAGCGAAAC
>NZ_DATBNB010000294.1 GCF_036554565.1 Longimicrobium sp.
CTCGGGAAAGCGGCGCGCGTTGCCCAGCCAGTAGTCGCGCAGCTCCTGCGTGCGCTCCTCGTCGCCCCAGTTGCCGATCCACATCACGTCCTGCGTCTTGGGCCGGTCCAGGGGGCGGAAGCGCACGACGTCGGCGGCCTCGTGAAAGGTCCACGCGCGCTCCACGGCGAACCGCGCGCGATACACGTCGCGCAGCACGTCGCCGAAGGCCAGCACGCCGTCGTACGCCGCCAGGTCGAAGCGGGCGATGACCTCCGGCTGGCTCCACGGACGGTGGTGCGTGTCGTGGAACAGGGGGATGCCGCCCGCCGCGCGCACCGCCGGGGCGATGGCGTTCACCACGTGCGGATCGTTCCACTCGTGGACGAGCACCACGTCCGCGCCCTCAACGGCCGCCGCGAGATCCTCTCCCAACGTCGCGGAGTGCGGATCGAACGAGCGGACGTCGATCTCGGGATAGGCGCGGGCGAACTCCACCACCGGGCCCACGCCGTGGTCGCGGAGCAGGTTCTCGAGCGACCAGGCGCCGCGCGGCTCGTAGCTCACCACGGGGTGCCCCAGGCGGGTGAGCGCGCTCATCAGCCCGCGGACGAAGTGCGCGTTACCGTGGTTCCAGTCGGAAACGGCGCTGTGGACGAAGAAGACGAATTTCATGATGCCGCGGCCAGCGCGTCGGTGCGGCGGCGTTTGGCCTCGCCGCCCCGCGCCAGCTCGTGATAGAGTTCGATGTATTCGCCCGCCATCCGCGCGGCCGTGTAGCGCCGCGCGGCGCGGGTGCGGGCGCCGGTGGCCAGCCGCTCCCGGCGCCTGGGATCGCCCGCGAGCCGGCGGATGGCCTCCGCCAGCCCCGCCGCGTCGCCGGCCGGGAAGAACTCCGCGCAGCCGTCCCACAGCTCGCGGAAGCTGCCGATGTCGCTCAGCACCAGCGCACAGCCGTGCAGCGCGGCCTCCAGCGGCGCCAGGCCGAACGGCTCGTAACGGCTGGGCGCGGCGTAGATGGAGGCGCGGCGCATCCACTCGTCCACTTGCGCGCGCTCCACGCGGCCGTGCGAGACCACGTGGCGCGGCTGGTACGCGTCGCCATGCGCGGCGGTCTCGCCGATGACGTGCACCGGCGGCCCATCGGCCCCCAGCACCCCCGCCGCGGCATCGAGCACGTCCACGCCCTTCCCCGCATCCCACAGCCTGCCGACGGTCAGCACCAGCGCATCCGGCCGGGGCGCGGGCTCGTCCGGGGCGAGCTGGGTGCCGTTGTGGATAACCCGGGGCGCGGGAACGCCGTAGTGCCGCGTCACCAGGTGGCCCTGGTACGCCGTGGGCACGACAACGGCGTCCGCGGCCATCAGCCCGACGCGCAACCACTCGCGGTAGGCGCCCCACTCCCCGGCGGGCGCCTCGTGGCCTTCCACCTCGGTGAACCACGAGAGCACGTCGCTGTGCACGGCGACCAGCACGGGCGCGCTGAACGGATGGACCGCGTAGGCCACCTGGTTCAGGTGCACCACGTCGGCCGCGCAGAGCGTGCACAGGCTGCTCAGCCACTCGCCCGCGGCCTGGACGTCCGCCTGCGCATCTCCCATCCACTCCAGCTTGTACGGCCGCCACACCACCTGCACGCCGGGGGGAAGCGCGGCCAGCCGCTCGTCGCGCGGCTCGCCGATGGCCGCCACCAGTACCTCGTGCCCGGCCGCGTCCAGCTCGCGCGCCAGGGTGACCGTGTGGTCCCACACCCCGCCAACGGTGTCGGTGGTGAGCAGGACCTTCATCGACCGTAGATGCGGTCCAGGACGGCGGCCACGTCCACCAGCCGCTCGGCCTCTGGATCGAAGCGCGCGCCCTCGGACAGGCGCCGCGCCCAGTCGACCGCCGCGCGGCCGCCCCACTCGTCCGGCGGCGTCGCCAGCGTTTCGCGCGAGGTGCCGTGGTACGCCTCGGCGGTGAAGTCGTAGAACGAACCGTTGACGTTCTTGAGTGCCGCGCCGCCACCCGTGCCGTAGAACGAGGCGCCGATCACCGCGTCCTGACCGGCGGAAAGCTTCCACGAGCAGGCCAGCTGCACCGTGGTCCCGTCCGCCAGGTCCACGGTGGCCGACGCGTAGTCCTCGCATCGATCCGCATTCGCGCCCAGCGGCTCGCCCCCCGCGAAGAGGCGCGAGCGGACGTGGGTCGCAGCGGGAAAGCCCAGCGTCCACACGGCGAGATCGACGAGGTGCACACCGAGGTCCATCACGCAGCCGCCGCCGGAAAGCGCGGGATCGTAGAACCAGGGCTTGTCGGGGCCGTAGGCGTTGTGGAACACGAGGTCCACCGCGTACACCTTGCCCAGCTCGCCGCGGTCGATGCGCTCGCGAATGGCGCGCATCCCCTCCGTGAATCGGTAGGAAAGATCGACGGCGAGCAGGCGGTCCGCCGCGCGCGCCGCGTCCACGACGGCGCGCACCTCGTCCGCCGTGCGCCCCAGCGGCTTCTGGCAGAAGACGGAGACGCCGGCGTTCAGCGCGCGGATGGACTGCTCGGCGTGCATGGCGCTGGGCGTGGCGATGACGATGCCGTCCAGATTCATCGCCAGCAGCGCATCCAACCCATCTACCACCTCCGCGTCCGGCGCAGACTGCTTCGCCGCGGCGATCATCTCCGGGGACGTGTCGGCGACGGCGGCGACGCGCCCGAAGCCCGCCTTCACGATCGCTTCCATGCGGTTCCGGCCGATCCAGCCGACACCCAGGAACCCGAGGGACGGAAGTGCGTTCGTGCGGGAGTGCGTGAGTGCGGAAGTGGCTTCCGTGCTCGCGGTCTCTCGTGGCGCTTCGGTCAGGACTTTGCTCACTCGCGTCTCCGTCAGGATCTACAAAGCTGAGAAAAAACGGGCTGCCCCGTTTGGTCTGTCTCGTGGCGGACCCGCCGTGTGTGGCGGATCCCTCAGTCCCTGCCGTCTATCGTGTGAGTGCCGGGCCGGCGTGGCCGCTCCATCGGGATGACATCCGCGCCGGCCGGCAGTTCACTCTCGCACTCTCGCACTCTCGCACTTCAGTTGCCCGTCATCACCAACGCCTTCAAGAACCCGTCCGGCCGGTCGCGCGTGGCGTTCAGGGCGTCGTCCAGCTGGTCGAGCGGGAACGTGTGCGTGTAGAGCGGCGTGGGGTCCAGCCGGCCCGAGGCGACCGCGTCCACCGCCAGGCGGATGCCCTCGATGTACACCGCCGGGTCGCGCTCGTGGGCGTTGATCACGTCCAGGCCGCGCCAGTTCCACATCTGCATGTTCACCTGCCGCGGGCCGTCCTGGTGGTAGCCCGCGATGATCAGCCGGCCGCGCTCCCTGGTGATCTCCGCCGCCAGGTCCAGCGGCCACTGCTTGCCCACGGCCTCGATCACCCGGTCGGCCAGCACGCCGCCGGTGAGCTCCTTCACCTTTTCGATGATCGCCCAGTGGTCGTCCATGGCGATCACTTCGTCCGCGCCCATCTCCCGGGCGACATCCAGCGAGAAGGGACGGCGGCTGATGGCGATCACCCGCGCCCCGCCGTCCTTCGCCAGCCGCGTCAGCAGCGCGCCCAGGAAGCCGATGCCGACGATCGCGACCGTCTGCCCGGCCTGGATGTCGCTGCGGCGGAAGATGTTCATCGCGCACCCCAGCGGCTCGCCGGGGAAGGGCTGCCCGTCCAGCGACGCCGGGAGCTTCACGGTCGCTGACGCGTCGGCCACGTCGTACTCGGCGTACGAGTTGTACGAGAGCGCCGCCACGCGGTCACCCACGGCGAACTCCTGCACGCCCTCGCCCACCGCGTCCACCACGCCCCATCCCTCGTGCCCCATGCCGCCGGGGTCGGTGGGAAACTTCATCCAGTCGGGGCCGGACCACGGAGTGAGATTGGATGCACAGACGCCGCACCCCTCCAGGCGGATCCGCACCTGTCCCGGTCCCGGCTCGGGAACCGTCACCTCGTCCACCGAAATCCGGCCGGGGCCGGTCAGCCGCACCGCGCGCATGGTCCCGGTGATCGTCTCGTCTTGAATCGTCATCTCCAGATCATTCAGGGCACCGCGGCCGCCTGGGCCAGCAGCGCCTCGTCGGCTTCGGCGGCCAGGCTGGGCACGGGCGACATCAGGTCGGCCTCGCGCAGCCAATCGACCAGGTTCTCCAGCCCCGCCTTCCACGAGGTGCGCGGCTTCCACCCCAGCACCCGCTCCAGCTTGGCGTTGTCGCTCACGTAGATGCGCTGGTCGCCGGGGCGCCAGTCGGCCATCCGCACGGGAACGGAGCGGCCGGTAATCTCGATCAAACGGTCGATCACCCCGCGCACCGTCACCGCGTTCGCCGCGCCGCCGCCCACGTTGAACACCTGGCCCGACACCGTGTCGATGCGGCCCATGGCCAGGCGCATGGCCTCGACCAGGTCGTCGATCCACAGGATGTCGCGCACCTGGCAGCCGTCACCGTAGATGGTGATGGGCTCGCGGCCGAAGAGCGCGCGCCCGAAGTGCGCCACCCATCCCTGGTCCTCGGTGCCGAACTGGCGGGTTCCGTAGATGCAGCTCATCCGGAAGACCACGGTGCGCAGCCCGTAGATGCGGGCGTAGTCGTGCACGTACTGGTCGGCGGCGCCCTTGCTGCAGCCGTAGGGCGAGTGGAAGTCCAGCCGCGCGTCCTCGCCCACGCCCATGCGCCGGTCGGCGTAGCGGTAGGCGTCGCCGGCCAGCTCCACCTTCACGTCGTCCATCCCCCCGTACACCTTGTTGGTGCTGGTGAAGAGGACGGCGGGCGCGGCGCTCTTCATGGCGCGGGCCGCTTCGAGCACGTTGAAGGTGCCCAGGATGTTGGTCTGCAGGTCTGCCCGCGGGTCGTCGAGCGAGGTGGTGACGGCCACCTGCGCGGCCAGGTGGAACACCTGCTTGCTCTGCTCGACCAGCGCGCCGATGCGGTTGGCGTCGCACACGTCTACCTGCTCGATGCGCACGCGGTCGCCGTGCTGGCCGCGAAGCCACTCGGCGTTCAGCCGCACCCCGTCACGGGAAAAGTTGTCCGCCACGATCACCCGCTCGCCGTCGCGCAGCAGCGCGTGCGCCAGGTTGCTGCCGACGAAGCCCGCGCCGCCCGTGATCAGGATGTGGTCACGCGTTCCCTTCATCGTCCCCTCCTCACAGCGTAAGTCCGCGGGCGGCCAGCTCGGCCGCGTGGGCTTCCACCCCGTCCTGCGGGCGGTCCTGCTCCTGCAGCCAGGCCACCAGCTCCTCCATCCCCTGCTCGAACGTCACGCGGGGCTCGTACCCCAGCACCTCGCGGGCAAGGGAGATGTCGGAAAAGCAGTGGCGGATGTCGCCGACGCGGTACTTGCCCGTCACCTGCGCCTCGATGCCGCTCCCCAGCACGCGCGCGAGCGTTTCCGCCACCTCGCGCACGCTCACGCCGCGCCCCGACCCCACGTTGAACGCCTTCCCCGCCGCGGCGTCCTGGTCCGCCGCCAGCAGCAGCGCCTGCACGACGTCGTGCACGGACACGAAGTCGCGCCTCTGCTCGCCGTCTTCGAAGATCAGCGGCGGCTGGCCGTTCAGCAGGCGCGCGCTGAAGATGGCGGCGACCCCCGTGTAGGGATTGGAAAGTGCCTGGCGCGGGCCGTAGATGTTGAAGAAGCGGAGCGCCACCGAGGGAATGCCGTACGCCGCGCCGATCTGCAGGACCATCTTTTCCTGGTCGGCCTTGGTGAGCGCGTAGATGCTGGTGGGGTCCAGCGGCTTGCCTTCGTCGGTGGGCAGGGGCCGCAGCTCGGTGCCGTCCACGTCGCGCGGCTCCCACTGCTGGGCGCGCAGCTGGTCGACGGGGCGCAGGGTGCCGCGCGGCTCCTGTCGATCGGGGCGCGCGTAGCGGCCCTCGCCGTAGATGGACATGGACGAGGCCACGATCAGCTTGCCCACGGTGAGCTTCTTCGGGCCGTTGCGGTCGTCCACCAGGGCCTGCAGCAGGTGCGCGGTGCCCATGGTGTTGACGGCGGTGTAGTCGGCGATCTGGTACATCGACTGGCCCACGCCCACGGCCGCGGCCAGGTGGTACACCACGTCGATGTCTTCCAGGCTGGCGCGCACCTGGTCGGCGTTGCGCATGTCGCCCTGGACGAACTCGGCGTCGGAGGGCATCCAGTGCGGCCGGCGCCCCTCGGGGTGAACCTGCGGATCGAGGTTGTCGAAGATGCGCACCCGGTCGCCGCGCGCCAGCAGCGCGTCTACCAGGTGGCTTCCCACGAACCCCGCCCCTCCCGTCACCAGCACTCTCCGAGCCGACACTCCCCACCTCCGTTCGCGGTGATCCCACGGCGGCGCCACGCCCCCGGCGCGCCCGCCCTGTCCTAGCCCTCCCCTGCTCCGAGCACCCGATACGTCCCGTTCGGCGCGCTCACGCGGCCAAAATCGTCCCCGCGAGCCCAGGAATCAAGCAGCACGTTGGGGCCACCCGGCACAGGATTCCCGCATCTTCAACATCTACATACGCTTGCGGAACGCGTCCACATCCGCCACCGCCTGCTCCACAAGCGGCGCGGGGGACCGAGACCCGATCCCCCGCCCGCGGAGAGTGCCGTGTCAGACGCGGACGCCGCGCACCGGCAGCCGAACCCGTCCCCGGAGCCTCACCCCTGCTCCGCGCCCAGGCGGCGCGCGTAGTCGCCGTCCCAGCGCTCCATCCGCCCGTTCACCTCCTCGGCCGGGACGCCCGCCACCAGGCGCTGCGCCAGGCGCACGCCCAGGCGGCGCTCCTGGGCGCGCAGGTACTCGGCGGAACGGCCGCGCTCCAGGTGCTCGGAGGCTTCCATTTCCAGCGAGAAGGCCAGCTTGTCGAGGTCGGTGAAGATGCGGCCGCGAAGGTCGACCGCCTCGGGTGTGTCGGTGCCGCTGGGCTGGCTGAGCATTCAGGTGCGCGTGGGACGGGGGTTCAGGTACCTCCCGGGCCCGAAAACCCGCGTGGCGCGGGGCTTTCCGGCAAACGTATGTAGATGCTCAGGCAAAGAACATGCCGTTCACTTGTCGAATGCTGCCGGGGAAATACGGCCTGTTCCGGACAGGGTGGATGCAAATTCCGTGTCGCCCCGGACGCGGCCCGACACGGCCGGCGCCACCTGCCGGCGCCGGGCGGGGTCCCTCCACCGGTCAGGCGATCAGGTGCGCGCCCACTCGCCGTACAGAGGGAAGCGCGAGCACAGCTCGGCGACCTCGCCGCGGACCGTACGGGCCACGTCCTCGTCGTCCGGCTTCTGGATCACACGGTCGATGAAGGCGCCGATGGTCCGCATCTCGTCCTCGCCCAGCCCGCGCGTGGTCAGCGCCGGCGTGCCGATGCGCACGCCCGAGGTGACGAACGGCGACTCCGTTTCGCCCGGGACGGTGTTCTTGTTCACCGTGATCCCCGCGCGCTCCAGCGCCTTCTCGGCCACCTTGCCGGTGACGCCCTTGCTGCGCAGGTCCACCAGCAGCAGGTGGTTGTCGGTGCCGCCGGAAACGAGCGTAAAGCCGCGCTCCATCAGCTCGCCGGCCAGGGCGCGCGCGTTGGTGATCACCCGGCCGCTGTAGTCGCCGAACTCCGGCCGCAGCGCCTCGCCGACGGC
>NZ_DATBNB010000295.1 GCF_036554565.1 Longimicrobium sp.
GCTACCTCTCGCCCGAGGGAATGACGGACGCGGTGCGCGAGAATAAGGAGACGTACTGCACCGCCTGCTTCACCGGAGACTATCGCGCTCCCTTGGTCGATGCCGGGGCCGGGTTCGAGATGTCGTCGCACTGCTGAGGGGAAGTGCGTGAGTGCGTGAGTGCGTGAGTGCGTGAGTGCGCACCGATGTCATCCCGATGGAGCGGCGACACCGTACCTGCCCCTGCACCGTCGATCGCAGCGACTGAGGGATCCGCCACACACTCGCCGGAGCGCGCTGAACCCGGCTGATGCACCGTGCTGTGCGGCTGCCGGACGAAGCGACGAACAGAAGGGATTGTGCCCGGAACGAGCCTCGGGCGTGTTTCGCATGCTGTGTGGCGGATCCCTCGGTCGCTGCCGAGTGTTGTGCGGACGGAAGGTTTCGTGGGGCCGCTCCGTCGGGATGACACGTCGGTTCCTGTGCGCGACTGCCTGCTGTTGTTCGTCCTGCATTGCGTAGGGACTCTCCTTCTTGCCGCGTCCGTGCGCCAAGGCTACTCTGCGGTGCATCCGGCCGGCTCGCTCCGGCCGCATCCGCATCCCCAAATCGACTGACCGCTCGACCGCCGAGCTGATGGAGGCATCATGAAATATCGTACCTATCCCGGAACCGACATCTCCACGTCGGAGGTGGGCTTCGGCGTGTGGACCCTGGCCGCGGGCTGGTGGGGCGACTTCACCGACGACGAGGCCATCGCGCTCCTTCACCGCGCCTACGACCTGGGCATCACCCTGTTCGACACCGCCGATACGTACGGCAACGGCCGCGCGGACGAGCTCGTCGGCCGCGCGTTCGCCGACCGGCGCGACAAGGTGACCATCAGCAGTAAGGTGGGCTACGACTTCTACAACCACCCCGACGCACGCCGCGGACAGCAGGAGATTCCGCACAACCCCGATCCCGCGTTCATCCGTGAGGCCGTGGAGAAGCAGCTGCGGCGGCTCGGCACGGACGTCATCGACGTGCTGGCGTTCCACAACGTCAAGGAAGACCACGTTCCCGACGACGGCATCTGGGACACCTTCCAGCGGCTGCAGGACGAGGGCAAGATCCGCTCGTGGGGCGGCGCGCTGGGACCCTCCAACGGCTACCTGTTCGAGGGGATGGACCTGATCCGCGATCGGAAGGTGAAGAGCCTGCAGCTGATCAACAACATCCTGGAGCCCTTCCCCGGGCAGAACCTGACGGAAGAGGCCGAGCGCACCGGCTGGACGGGCATCCAGGTGCGGGTGACGCACTCGTCGGGGATGCTGGAGGGCAAGTACACCGAAGACACCCAGTTCGCCAAGAACGACCATCGGCGCCACCGCCCGCGCTCGTGGCTGGTGAACGGGCTCAAGAAGCTGGAGTCGCTGCGCTGGCTGCACGAGGGGCGCGACATGACCCTGGGCCAGGCGGCGCTCAAGTGGCTGCTGGCCTGCACCTTCGGCCGGCGCCACTCGGACGCGTACCTGGCGGAGATCGACCGCGCGGTGGAGCGCGTGGTCGTGGACCACCTGATGCGCCTGGCGGGCACGGCGCCCATGCCCCAGGTGCGCGCCGTCGCTGCCGGGCAGCTGATGCAGATCCGCACCAGCTACGGCTTCGAGCACACACCCAACAGCCCCGAACAGGCGCACCGCGCCCTGCTGAGCGCCGACATCACGCGCTTCCTGGAGCGCGAATACACCCCGGAGCAGCGCATCACGCCACCCGCCATCCCGCCAGGCGCCCCCATCGGCGACGACGGCGAGTTCTGAAATACGAACCGGCCTGGCGGATCACCTCCGCCGGGGCGGTTTCGCCTCGGTGACTTCACGAACGAGGTCTGTGATAAACGAACCGCGAGCACGCCTTTCCATAGACGCAAATCCCCACCGCTGCACTCGCGGGCTGCCTCATGGATCGTAGTGGAATCGTGCTTGTGCGAATTCGATGAACTCGTCCGACACGCGGTAGACGATGCGGGCTTCCCCGGTCAGCCGCCGCGACCACCATCCGGACCAGTTCCCCTTCAGTAGCTCCGGCTTTCCCCGTCCCGTCGTGGGAGTCCTCAAGCACTCGTTCATTAGATCGATCAGCCGGAGCGCGACCTTGCGATCCCGGTCTATCCAGTGCTCGAGATCCTCCATGAACTGGGACGACAAAAGGGGCCTCCGACTCACCCTCTGAGCCGGAGGCCCGCCCGCCTTGGATCCGC
>NZ_DATBNB010000296.1 GCF_036554565.1 Longimicrobium sp.
TTCCTGGACCGGCTGGAGGGCGGGAGCGCGTACAACATCCCCGCCGCGCTGCGCCTGCGCGGTGCGCTGGATGTGGACGCGCTGGAGCGCGCGCTGGGCGAGATCGTCCGCCGCCACGAGGCGCTGCGCACCACCTTCCCGGAGCGCGGCGGCACCCCGGTGCAGGAGATCACCCCGTTCAACGGCTTCATCCTGCCGGTGGAGGACCTGTCGGCGCTCGGCGAGGCGGATCGCGAGGCGGCGCTCAGGCGGCGCGCCGGCGAGGAGGCGCGGCGGCCGTTCGACCTTTCGGCGGGCCCGCTCTTCCGTGCGGCGCTGCTGCGCCTGGGCGCCCACGAGCACGTGCTGCTGCTCGCGCAGCACCACATCGTCAGCGACGGGTGGAGCAGGGGGGGGCTCCACCAGGAGTTGTCGGCGCTCTACGCGGCGTATCGCGAGGGGAGGGAGTCGCCGCTCCCCGAGCTGCCGGTGCAGTACGCCGACTACGCGGTCTGGCAGCGCAAGCAGCTGGAAGGCGAGGTCCTGGATCGGCAGCTGGCGTACTGGCGGGAGCGGCTGGTTGGCGCACCGGAGCTGCTGGAACTGCCCGCCGACCGTCCCCGCCCGCCGGTGCGAACGTACGAGGGCGCAACCGTCCCGGTGAACTTCTCCCCCGAGCTGCTGGAGCTGCTGGAGCGGCTGCAGGCGCTCGGGCGGAGTGAGGGGACGACGCTGTACATGACGCTGCTGGCTGCCTTCCAGGTGCTGCTCTCGAAGTACAGCGGGATCGAGGACATCGTCGTGGGCAGCCCCATCGCCGGACGCACGCGCGGCGAGGTGGAGGCGCTGATTGGCTTCTTCGTAAACACACTGGTGCTGCGGACCGACCTCTCAGGCGATCCGTCCTTCCGCGAGTCTCTGCGGCGGGTGCGGGAGACCACGCTGGGCGCGTACGAGCACCAGGATGTGCCCTTCGAGAAGCTGGTGGAGGAGCTGCAGCCGGAGCGCAGCTTGAGCCACTCGCCCCTCTTTCAGGTGATGTTCACGCTCCAGAATCTCGCGGACGGGGCCGGGCGCGAGGGCGCGGGAACCGCGCTTCCGGGGCTGAGCGTGAGCGAAGCCGGAGCGGAGCCCGCGAGCGCCAAGTTCGATCTCTCCCTGACGCTGGCGCCGACCTCGCACGGACTGCGCGGAGGGTTGACCTACAGCGCGGACCTGTTCGAGCGCGGCACGGTGGAGCGCATGGCGCGGCACCTGGAGCGGGTGCTGGAGCAGGTCGGCGCGAATGTGGACGTGCGGCTCTCGCGCCTGGACCTGCTCGGGAATGCGGAGCGCACGCTCGTGCTGGAGGAGTGGAACCGGACGACGGCTGAGTATCCCGCCGACCTGTGCATCCACGAGCTGTTCGAGGCGCAGGCGGCACGCACGCCCGGAGCGGTGGCCGTGGTTTTCGGCGGAGGGCAGCTGACGTACGCCGAGCTGAACGCGCGCGCCAACCGGCTCGCGCGCCACCTGCGCGCGCAGGGCGTCGGGCCCGAGGCGCGCGTCGGCCTCCACTTCCGCCGCTCGACCGACATGCTCGTCGCGCTGCTCGGCGTGTGGAAGGCGGGCGGCGCCTACGTCCCGCTCGACCCGGACTACCCGGCCGACCGCCTCGCCTACATGCTCGAAGACTCGCAGGCGCACGCGCTGCTCACCGCGGGCGAGGTCGCCTGCGCGCTCAAGTCTACGGCCGCGCGCGTCATCCGCCTCGACGCCGAGCGCGAGGCCGTCGCCGCCCACGGCGCGGAGAACCTGACGGACGAGTTCGCGCGCGGGCGCGCGGCCTACGTCATCTACACGTCGGGCTCGACGGGGAGGCCG
>NZ_DATBNB010000297.1 GCF_036554565.1 Longimicrobium sp.
CAGCCAGTGGAGCATGCGCAGCGCCACGCTGAGCTTTTCCTACGCGTTCGGCCGACCGCCGCGTGATCGCCGCGACCGGGCCGAGGACGAGGAGCAGGAGGAGTCGGTCATCCGCTGATCGGCGCGTCGCCCCTCAGGTCCGCTGGGGCGACTGAAGTCGCGGCTGGAACGGCACGAAGTCCGCCTTCGCGGACTGCTCGCGTGGTCGGCCGCCCTACGGCTGGTGTGAGGTACGTGCAGGTGAAGCCCCGAGCGGGACGCGACAGCGGCCTGGGTCGGGGCTTTTCCCGTTTCGAGCGGTGGGTCCCGCTCACGTCCGGACTGCACGGAACCGCGGCTTCAGCCCGAGCCCCGGTTGGGTCGGGCGAATGAATTCGCGGCAACAACCACACGAAGTCCGCCTGCGCGGACTGGCTTGCAGTCGTGCTGCCGCTACTGTCGTGCGCGACCTTACCCCATCTACACCGCGCATTCCGAGGCTCCGGTGCGCTTCGGCCGCTGTGTGGCGGATCCCTCGGTCGCTGCAAGCCGTGGCGTACGGGCAGGTCGTTCTTGGCCGCTCCGTCGGGATGACAGGTGCGCTCCGGCGGAGTCTTGCGTCGTCATCCACTTCGGGTTTTATTCGGAGTCGAAGAAAACCCGAAGCAGGAGCATTCGATGGATGCGATGACGCTGGAGCAGAAGCTGGAGCTGCTGATCGGCCTGGCGGGCGACGACCGCGACGGGGCGCCCGGCAAGGACCGATCGATGCTCCCGCCTCGGCTGCGCCATGCAAACGATGTGGGAGCGCTGAGGCCGGTGAACATCCGCGAGCTGCGCGTGGCCGGCAAAGGCAAGCTGTCGCTGATGCGCATCCTGATGACCAACGCGTGCAGCTTCAACTGCCACTACTGCCCCATGCGCCGCGACAGGGCCATGCCGCGCACGCTGCTGAAGCCCGAAGAGCTCGTGAGGATCTTCCTGGATGCGTTCCACCGCGGCTGGTGCAGCGGGCTCTTCATCACCACGGGCATCCCCGGCCGGCCCGTGAAGGTGATGGACGACCTGATCCACGTGATGGAGCTGCTGCGCGAGAAGCACCGCTTTACGGGATACGTGCACGTGAAGATGGTGCCGGGCGGGCAGGCGGCGCAGATCGAGCGGCTGACGGCGCTGGCCAGCCGCGTGTCGCTGAACCTGGAGGCGCCCTGCGGCTCCTCGCTCGCGCAGATCGCGCCCGAGAAGAGCCTCGACACCTCCCTCGCCAGCCTGGAGCAGGCGCGCAGGGTGGTTTCGCGCGAGCGCGGTGAGCGGCGCGACGGCAAGCCGGGCGATCCGCTGCACCCCGGCGGCGTCTCGGGAATGACCATGCAGTTCGTCGTGGGCGCCACGCCCGATAGCGACCGCACGCTGCTGGGAAAGGTGACGGAATTGTACGCCCGCGGCGGCATCCATCACGCGCACTTCAGCGCCTTTCGCCCCATCCGCGACACGCCGCTGGAGAACGCGCCCGAAACGCCCGTGCTGCGCGAGAACCGGCTGTACCAGGCCGATTATCTCGTGCGCCAGTACGGCTTCGGCGCCGACGAGGTGGTGTTCGACGAGCGCGGCAACCTGCCGCTGGGGAACGATCCCAAGACGTCGTGGGCGCTGGCCCATCCGGAGCGCTTTCCCGTGGAGGTGAAAACGGCCTCGTACGATGACCTGGTGCGCGTCCCCGGCATCGGGCCGGGGACGGCCAAGCGCATCGTGGCCGAGCGTGCGACCACGGTCCTGCGCGGCTTGGCGGACCTGCGGAAGCTGGGCGCGGTCACCACGCGCGCGGCGGGGTTCCTTACGCTGGGCGGAAGGCGCCTGCAGACGGTGACGTGGACGGAGCAGCTGGGGTTCTTCGGTCCGGACGATGACACCGGGCGCCATCACCTGACCTACAGCGTCAGCCCCGGCACCTTCCGCTAGGGTCAGCGCCGGGTGCGGCTGGACCAGTGGATGGCGGTGATGCGCCAGCCATCCCGCGTGCGGGCGAGCACCATCAGCTCCGCGCCCGCTGAGTTGACGGCGCGTCCCCGGAACTGGCCCTGCGCCACGCTGGTCGCGGACGCCCACGCCACATCGCCCTCCACGCGAATCTGGACGGGTGTGCGGGTGGACTGGACCGCGCGGGCGAACTCGATGTCGGCCGGCAGGTGATGGCCCCGGTACTCAGGCACGTACTCCACCCCACCCGACTCCAGGATCACCGCATCCGGCGCGAGCAGCGCGAGAACGGCGGCGCTGTCCCCCATCTCCAGCGCATGGTGGAAGCGCGCCACGGCGGCCGTGACCTCGGCCGAATCCCGCGCAAATGACCGGGTCGGCGCCGCGGAGACCACGTCCCTGGGTTCCACCACGACCACCGGCGCCGGATCGACCTGTACGGCGGGTTGCGGCGCCAGGGTGAACCGGGGGCCGCATGGACGGCTGCAGGCGCTCAGAAGTGTGGCGGCGATCATCGGAATCGCGAGCTTTACGCGCATCGGCATTCAGTCGGTCGGGGTGGATTCAGCGGCGTCGCGCAGCTCGCGGAAGAGCCTCGCGAAATCGGCCGCCTGGTAATTGGCGTTCAGGCCGCTGGGGTTCGGCAGGATCCAGATCGGCCGGCCGCCCACCGTCTCCTCCTGCGGTCCCAGCGTGGCCCTGGGCCGGTTGAACGCCGTGCGGTACGCGCCGACGCCCAGCACTGCCAGCCAGCGGGGCGCGTACCGGCGCACCTTTTCATCCAGGTTGCGCCCGCCCTCCGCCAGTTCCGCCGGGGTGAGATCCGCCGCGCCCGTGGTCGCGCGATCCACGATGTTGGTGATGCCGTAGCCGTAGCGCAGCAGCTCGCCCTGCTCGGACGGGTCCAGCACGCGCGGGGTGAAGCCGCCCGCGTGCAGCGCCTTCCAGAACCGGTTCCCCGGCCGCCCGAAGTGGTATCCCACCGCCGCCGTGTACAGCCCGGGGTTGATGCCGCAGAACAGCACCTTCAGCCCCGGCGCGATCACGTCGGGGATCGTTGTGTTCAGCGCGGCTGCGATCTCTTCTTTCGTCGGTCTGCGTACGGGCATCGGGGAAACACTCTGAATTGGAAGCCGCTCATCCTGTCATCTAGCGACTAAGCCTGCCATCCTTGAGGCCCAGCCAATCATTCATCGACACGCCGGCACCTTGTCATCCAGAGGCCCAGGCGCACCCAATTTGCCCGCGGCACAACCCACGCGGGCCGAAGGATCTAGCCTGAGGCCGCTTCTCAGCACGGGCGCGGCAGCGGGATGGAACCGTGGGACTCGGACCCGCCGCGGATCTGCCTCGGACCCAACCTTCCGAGCGGCCCCGGCCTGCACGGGCGAATGAATTCGCTGCAACAACTACACGAAGTCCGCCTTCGCGGACTGGCTTGCCTCGGTGTCGCCAGACGCCGTGGCGCGCCCCTGCCCCGTTCCCTGCGATGATCGCACCACCCGGAAGCGGAGCCCGCCGCCGCTCCCGTCGGGTGGTGCGATTCGCCCCGGGAGACTTGCGTAATCTGTGGTGAGTGATTAATCTCTCACCAACGTCCCGAAGAATGATCCGTCTCGTACGTACACGATCACCGCTCGTGAGACAGACCATGGAACCCATGAGAGTGTTCGTTGCCGGTGCCACCGGCGCGCTGGGGTTGCCGCTGGTTCGCGCACTCGTCGCCCGCGGCCACCACGTCGTCGGAATGACCCGGTCACCATCCAAGCGGGATACGATTGCGCGGCTCGGGGCAGAGCCGGTCGTCGCCGACGCCCTGGATGGGAAGCAGGTGGAAACGGCGGTCCGCGCTTCGCGCCCCACGCACGTGGTGCACGCACTCACCGCGCTGCCTGCGACCGGGCCCATGCGGATTTCGGACCTGCGCCCGACCGACGCGCTGCGGACGACCGGAACCCGGAACCTTCTCCACGCAGCGGTGGCGGCCGGGGCAAGGCGGATCGTAGGCGAATCGATGGTTCTCGCGTACGGATTCGGGGACCACGGCCCGGTGCCGAAGGTGGAATCGGACTTTCTCAGCCACGAGCAGCCTCGCCCCTGGCTCCGGCCCACCGTCGATGCGGTGCGGTCGATGGAGGAGCAGATGCTCGCCGCGAACGCGACCGGCGACATCGAAGCCATCCCCCTGCGCTACGGCTTCTTCTACGGCCCCACGGGCGCCACCGAGTACATCCTGCGGATGCTCCGGCGCCGCAGGATGCCGACGATCCGCGGGATCCAGGGGGCCTGGCCGTACATCCACATGCACGATGCGGTCGCCGCGGCCATCGCCGCGCTGGAGCAGGGCGTTCCGGGAGAGGTCTACAACGTGGTGGACGACGAACCTGTGAGCTTCAACGAGTTTCTCCTCCGCGCCGCCGCGAGCATCGGGGCGCCGCCGCCCAGGTCGGTCCCCCTCGGCGTCGTGCGCCTCCTGGCGCCGTACGTCGCCTACAGCGTCTCCACCCGCCTCGCGGTCTGCAACGCCAAGGCGAAGCGCGCACTGGGCTGGTCGCTCCAGTTCCCCACCACGCGAGAGGGGCTGGCGGCACTCGAGGGCGCAGGCGGGTGACGCAGCGAAGGCCCGGCGTGCGCCGGCGCGTGCGAGCACTATATTCCCGCGCTCCGCGGAAACGCTCGCGCCCCCGACCACGCTCGATGCCGAAGATGTCCGACACCGCAGACCGGATCGTGAAGGAGGCCATGAGGCTCTTCGGCGAGAAAGGCTACGAACGCACCACCATCGCCGACATCCAGAAGGCGGCCGGGCTGCACCCGGGGTCCGGGGCGCTGTACAAGCACTTCCCCTCGAAGGAGGCGGTGCTCCAGGCGGGGCTGGACAAGCTGGCCGCGGCCAGCCGCCAGGCGAAGACGCTGATGGCCGAGCTGCAGGGGCCGGCACCGGACGTCATGCTGCGGCTGGGCGCCGCCGCGCTGGCGATGCTGGAGGAGGAGCAGGACGCCCTGCGGATCATCTGGCGCGAACTGGAAGCGTTCCCGCAGATGCGCGACGCGGCGCGCGATGCGCGGCTGCAGACGACGTACGCGGCGCTCGCGCAGTGGCTGCGGGCGAGGAGCGCCAGCGGCGAGCTGCGCGTCGACGATCCCGAGGCGGCGGCCGTCGTCGTGCTGGGAAGCATCAACATGTTCCGCCTCTTCGAGAACCTGCTCGGCGGGCGCCTGATGGGGCTGGATGACGAGCGGTTCCTCCGCGCGTGGCACTCGCTGCTGACGCAGGGGATGCTGCCGGCCCGTGTTCCCGACGTGACGGACGAACGAGCGTAGATGTCTGGCTCCCGATGGGGCACCCGCGTCGCGGTTTGGTGAGAGAACAATCTCTCACCAAACCGCATTCACAATCGAGATGAAGGCCCAGCAATGAGTGACCTGCTGATTCGAAGCGCCGCGAAGCTGAGCTTGCTGCTCAGCCCCATCCTCTACGTACAGGGGCGGCGGCTGAAGCGAACGATGCCCCGACTGCCGGACGCCAGCGGGGCGCGCGGGGGGCTCGCCCCGGGCGGCACCCCGCCGCTGCGGCTGCTCATCGTGGGCGATTCCGCCGTGGCGGGGGTTGGCGCGGCCGAGTTGAACGAGGCGCTCGTGGGCCAACTCGTGCAGAACGTGGCCGCGCGGACCAAGCGGGCCGTGCCGTGGCAGATGCTGGGGCGCCGCGGCATCACCGCGCGCGGCGCCGAGGCGATGCTGATGGACGCGGAACTCTCGTTCGCGCCCGACGTGGTGGTGCTGGTGGTGGGCATGAACGACGTCCTGCAGATGCGGGACCCGAGCGCCTGGAGAAGCGACATGCGCCGTCTGCTCGCGGCCGTGCGGGCGCGGTGCGGCTCGGCGCCCATCGTCCTGGCCGGACTGCCACCCGTGGGACGCATCCCCGTGCTCCCGCAGCCCATGCGTGCCGTCCTGGGGATGAGCGCCAGTATCCTGAACGGGATCATGCTGGAGTTGCGGGCGGAAACCCGGGGTGTTCGGTTCGCTCCGGCGCCCCCGCTGGCCCGCGACCAGGAAAAGAAGGTCTTCTGCGAGGACGGTCTCCATCCTTCGCCGTACGCGTACGCTCGCTGGGCGGAGGTGCTCGGCGGAGCCGTCCTGGCCTCATGCGACGACGTGCGGGCCGCCGGGTGAGCGAGCGCTTCAGGCCAGCTCGGCCTCGATCTGCTCCACGATCGCACGGGCGGTACGGCCCACGCCGATGAGGGTGGCGGAGGCGAAGCCGGTCCAGTTGCCGTAGCCCACCAGCCACAGCCGCGGCTCGCGGACCGAGCGCGTTCCCTCCACCGCGATCCGCCCTCCCTCGACGAGATCCAGCGGCCGCAGGTGGTCCAGCGCGGGGCGGAACCCCGTGCACCAGATCACCGCATCCACCGGCTCCTCCCGCCCGTCCGGCCACACCACGCCATCCGCCGTCATCCGCGCGAACGGGCGCACGGCCCGCAGCACCCCGCGGTCCCGCGCCTCGCGCACCGGCGGCACCATCACGATCTCGCCGAGGCCCACGCGCGGCGGCGGCTCCCTGCCCTCCTGCAGCGCCCGGTACGCCGCGGTCGCCTGGCCGAAGAGATAGCGGCCGTCCACCCAGTCCGGCAGAAAGCCGGGCTCCGCCAGCGTCACCCACGTGGCATCCGCCACCCGCGACACCTCCGCCAGGATCTGCGCGCCCGAGTTGCCGCCGCCCACCACCAGCACCCGCCGGCCCGCGAACGCATCCGGCGTGGTGTACCCGGCGGAGTGGAGTTGCACGCCCTGGAAGTCGTCGCGCCCGGGGACATCCGGGATGAACGGCCGGCTCCACGTGCCCGTCGCGCTCACCACCGCTCTCGCACGCCAGCTGCCCGCATCCGCCACGACGCGGAAACCGTCGCCCTCGCGGTGGACGGCGGCGACGTGGACGGGGCGGCGGATGGGCAGCTCGTAGCGCCGCTCGTAGGCATCCAGGTACTCCAGCACCTCCGCACGCGAGGGATACTCGTCGGTGCCGCCCGGCATCATCCACCCGGGAAGCGAGCTGAACCGCGCGGGGGAGAACAGGCGCAGTCCATCCCACCCGTGCCGCCACGCTCCGCCCGGCCCGTCCTGCGCATCCAGGACGACCCACGACAGCGGCGTCCGGCGCAGATGGTAGCCCACGGCCACCCCCGCCTGCCCTCCCCCGATCACCACCACGTCCACGTCTTCCGTCATCGCCCCCACACACGAGCCGCGCATCGCACCACCCCGCCGACAGGGTATCAGCCAAGTTTCCGTGGGAACAGGGGTTGCGCGAGCGGACCGCCGCTTGCGAGATGGGCGGCCAGCACGGGCATCGACACCACGGAACGACCACACGGGAGCGAGCGCGGATGCCGGATCAGGAGCAGCAGGAACAGCCGGGCAAGGCCATCCGGGTGCAGGTGCAGGGCG
Source organism: Longimicrobium sp. (assembly GCF_036554565.1). Lineage (NCBI taxonomy): Bacteria > Pseudomonadati > Gemmatimonadota > Longimicrobiia > Longimicrobiales > Longimicrobiaceae > Longimicrobium > Longimicrobium sp. The sequence continues at coordinate 7,411 of NZ_DATBNB010000297.1, forward strand.
CCAAGGGGCAGGACGTGGGCAAGGGCGTGGCGCGGCTCGGGCGCAAGACGTTCGACCGGCTGGGCATCGAAGAGGGTGCCGTGGTGGAGATCACCGGAAAGCGCACCACCGCCGCGCTGGCCCTGCCGCCCTTTCCCGAGGACGAGGGCCTGGACCTGATCCGCCTGGACGGCCTGCAGCGCGCCAACGCCGACGCGGGCATCGGCGACCACGTGCAGGTACGCAAGGCCGACATGAAGGCCGCGCGCCGCATCACCATCGCCCCCGCCCAGCCCAACATGCGGCTGATGGGCTCCGGCGACGCGCTTCGGCGCACGCTCTTCCACCGCCCCGCGGTGACGGGCGACGTGATCTCCACCTCCGTCTACCGGCGCGGCGGGACGCGGGCTACGGACCCGAATCCCCTTCCCGAAGACATCCTGCGCACGCTCCTCCAGCAGACCACCTTCGGCCTGCAGGAGGTGCGGCTTCGCGTGGTGGCCACCACCCCCCGCGGCGTGGTGCAGGTGGTGGAGGAGACCGAGATCGAGCTGCTGCCCGAGTACGTGGAGGCCACCGAGCGGCGCAGCGCCGACGTCACGTACGAGGACATCGGCGGGCAGGGCGCGACCATCGAGCAGGTTCGCGAGATGATCGAGCTGCCGCTGAAGCACCCCGAGCTCTTCCAGCGGCTGGGGATCGACCCGCCCAAGGGCGTGCTCCTGCACGGCCCGCCGGGCACGGGCAAGACGCTGATCGCCCGCGCCGTGGCCAGCGAGGCCGACGCGCAGTTCTTTCACATCGCCGGGCCCGAGATCATGGGCCGCTACCACGGCGAGAGCGAGCAGCGGCTGCGCGACGTGTTCGAGCAGGCGCAGAAGCAGGCGCCGTCCATCGTCTTCATCGACGAGATCGACAGCATCGCCCCCAAGCGCGAGGAGGCCACGGGCGAGGTGGAGCGCCGCATCGTGGCGCAGCTGCTGACGCTGATGGACGGGCTGGAGCCGCGGCAGAACGTGGTGGTGATCGGCGCCACGAACCGGCCGAACGCGCTGGACGAGGCGCTGCGCCGGCCGGGGCGCTTCGACCGCGAGATCGTCATCGGCGTGCCCGACATGGCGGGGCGGCGCGAGATCCTTTCCATCCACACGCGCGGCATGCCGCTGGACGACGACGTGGACCTGGACGAGATCGCGCGCATCACCTACGGCTTCGTGGGCGCCGACATGTCGGCGCTGGCGCGCGAGGCGGCCATCGAAACGCTGCGGCGCCACCTGCCCAACATCGACCTGGACCGCGACGAGATCCCGCAGGAAATCCTGGAGCAGCTGATCGTCTGCCGCAACGACTTCATGAGCGCGCAGAAGCGGGTGCAGCCCTCGGCGGTGCGCGAGATCATGATCCAGGTGCCCGACGTGGGATGGGAGGACATCGGCGGGCTGGAGCAGGCGCAGATGCAGCTGCGCGAGGGGGTGGAGCTGCCGCTGAAGCACCCGGACGCGTTCCGTCGCCTGGGGATTCGCCCCGCCCGCGGGTTCCTTCTCTACGGGCCCCCGGGAACGGGCAAGACGCTGATCGCGAAGGCGGTTGCACGGGAGTCGGAGGCCAACTTCATCGCGGCCAAGTCGTCGGACCTGCTGAGCAAGTGGTATGGGGAGAGCGAGCAGCAGGTGTCGCGCCTCTTTCAGCGCGCGCGGCAGGTGGCGCCCACGGTAATCTTCATCGACGAGATCGATTCGCTGGCCCCGCAGCGCGGCGGCGGCGGGCTGGGCGAGCCGGCGGTGACGGAACGCGTGGTGAACACCATCCTGGCGGAGATGGACGGGCTGGAAGAAGCCAACGGCATCGTGGTGATCGGCGCGACCAACCGCCCGACGCTGCTGGACCCCGCCCTGCTGCGCCCGGGCCGCTTCGACGAGATGGTGTACATCCCCGTCCCCGACCGCGACGGGCGGCGGAAGATCCTGGGGATCCACACGAGCGAGATGCCCATCGCCGACGACGTGGATTTGGATACGCTTGCCGAGCGCACGCAGGGCTACACCGGCGCGGACCTGGAAGACCTGGTGCGCCGCGCGGGGCTTCACGCGCTGCGCGAGAATCTGGACGTGCCCGACGTGCCGATGAAGTTCTTCGAGACGGCGCTCAAGGAGAGCCGCGCGTCGGTGACGCCGGAGATGGAAAAGGAGTACGAGGAGATCGCCGAGCAGCTCAAGCGTGAAAGCCCGCGCGGGCCCAAGCGCATCGGCTTCATGAGCGACGCAGAGTTGGAGGCGTTCGCGAGCCGGTAGGCCCCTCCCCCGGCCCCTCCCCGCACAAACTGCGTGCGGGGAGGGGAGAACATCATGCCGGATGGGCGGGGCGGGTGCTCGGGCCGGCGCCCCCCATCCCCAACCCTTCCCCCGCAAACTGCGCGGGGGAAGGGAGCCAGTGTGGGCGCCTCCTAAGTTGAAGCGGCGCAAGGGCCTGTCATCCTGAGGCCCAAGCGCACTGTACCTGCCCGAACGCGGACCTTCGCGGGCCGAAGGATCTAGCCCGGGGCACGTACCAGCCGGGGCGCGGCAGCGGTCACCGATGCCGACGCCTCGGCTGCCGTGGGGCCCTCACCCGTCCTCGCTCAGGCTCGTCCACCCTCTCCCACAAACAGCGTGGGAGAGGGGGTACACTTCGGAGGTTTGAGGCGCGGCGGCGGCACGGAGGCAGGCCCCCGGCCCCGTCCCGGCGGTTGCAACCGCGTCTGGAACGTCACGAAGTCCGCCTTCGCGGACTGCACGCCCAGCCGAGTGCGCGAGGCGGGCCGAAGCGGGGTTCAGGTCTCCCCCGGCGTGCGAGGCATCCGGTCGCACCTCGATCGAAGTCTCCTCTCTCCCGCGCTGTTTGCGGGGGAGAGGCCGGGAGAGGGGGCTGCCGCGGCATGCCAGGAACCCAGTCGCACCCGACCGAAGTTCCCCCTCTCCCGGCGTAGTTTGCCGGGGGAGGGGCCGGGGGAGGGGCCCCACCCGCGGCAGCGCCGGCAGCCAGTCGAACCGGATCGAAGTTCTCCGCTCGACTCACCCAACCAGCACATGACCGACGCCCAGACCACCCCCACGGAAATCACCCAGGAAGAGGTCACGGATCAGCTCCGCGCACTCGGCATCGCGCCGGGCGTGCTCGTCGTGCACACGTCGTTTCGCGCCGTGCGGCCGGTGGCGGGGGGGCCGGCGGGGCTGATCGGCGCGCTGCGGGCCGCGCTCGGGCCCGAGGGGACGCTGGTCATGCCCTCGTGGACGGGGAGCGACGAAGAGCCGTTCGACCCGCGGACCACGCCTGCGTCGCCGGACCTGGGCATCGTCGCCGACACCTTCTGGCGGATGCCCGGCGTCGTGCGGAGCGAGCATCCGTTCGCGTTCGCTGCGATCGGGCCCCAGGCGGAGGCCGTCACCTCCGGGCCGCTCCCCCTGCCCCCGCACGTGCACGACAGCCCCATCGGCCGGGTGTACGATCTCGACGGCCAGGTGCTGCTGCTGGGCGTCGGGCACGACGCGAACACCACGCTGCACCTGGCGGAGCTGCTGGCCGGCGTACCCTACGGCGTGCCGAAGCACATCACCGTTCACCACGAGGGCCGCCCGGTCCGCGTGCCCTATCGCGAGAACGACCACTGCTGCCAGCGCTTCGGCCTGGCGGACGGCTGGCTGCGGGACCGCCGGCTCCAGGCCGAGGGGCGCGTCGGACACGCGGATGCGCGCCTCGTCCGCTCGCGGGACGTCGTACGCGTGGCGCTGGAAATCCTGGAGCGCGATCCCCTCGTTTTCCTGCATCCGTCCGACGCCGGATGCGAGGAGTGCGACCAGGCGCGGAGCAGTGTCATTGGGTGATGGACGCGGCCCATTCGATGCATAATGTGCGTACAGGGTTTCGCGCACGGCTTCCGGGGCGTATCCTCCACGCGCTTTCCCGCTGACTCTTCATCCAGTTGATCGCGCCGCCGGCATGATGGACCCCTCGGCCCCGTTCCAACCTCCGCCCGCCACGCAGCGCGACCCGCTGCTTGCCCGCATCCAGGCGCTCGAGGAGCACGCGCGGCAGCTGCAGCAGGAGAACGAGCGGATGCACGCGCACCTGGCCGGCGAGCGCGGCCGGGCCCAGGAAGCGCTCCGCGCCAGCGAAGAGCAGCTGCGGATGGCCGCCGCCGCCGCCGAGCTGGGTACGTGGCGCCACGACCTGTCCGCCGACCTGTTCTACCTGGACGAGCGCGCCCAGCAACACTACGCGCTCGGCGCCATCTCGCCGCCCGACGCGCTGATGGAGCGCGTGCATCCCGACGACCGCGCCCGCCTGGGCGGCGAGATCGGCGCGGCGCTTGACCCCGCGGTCCGTGCGCGGGTGAGCACGGAATACCGCGTGGTCCATCCCGACGGAGCGGTGCGGTGGCTGCGCATCCAGGGACGGGTGGAGTTCGATGGCGATGGACGCGGCGCGCGGGCCACGCAGGGCTTCGGCACGGTGCAGGACGTAACCGGGCGCAAGGAAGCAGAGGTGGCGCTGCGCGAGAGCGAGGCTCGGTACCGCCGCCTGTTCGATTCCATCGACGAGGGATTCTGCGTCGTCACCATGATCTTCGACGACGCTGAAAATCCCGTGGACTACGTGTTCCTGGAGGCCAACCCGGCATTCAGCAAGCAGACGGGGCTGACGGGGGCAGTGGGGCGGTCCGCGCGCGAGCTGCTGCCGGACCTGGAAGACGAGTGGTTCCGCATCTACGGCGAGGTGGCGAGAACGGGCCGGCCCATCCGCTTTCAGAACGGGTCGGAGGCCATGCACCGCTGGTTCGACGTCTTCGCCTTTCGCGTGGACGAGCCCGAGCAGCGGCGCGTGGCCATCCTCTTTACCGACGTCACCGAGCACATCCGCGCCGACCGCGAGCGAGAGCGCCTGCTGGGCGAAACGGAGGCCGCGCGCGCCGAGGCCGACGCCGCCAACCGCGCCAAGTCCGATTTCCTGGCCTCCATGAGCCACGAGCTGCGGACCCCGCTGAACGCCATCGGCGGATACGTGGACCTGCTCGACCTGGGCATTTACGGCTCGCTCAGCGATGCGCAGCGCACGTCGCTGGCCCGCATCGGCGCCAACCAGCGCCACCTGCTAACGCTCATCAACGACATCCTGTCCTTTGCCCAACTGGAGGCGGGCCGCATCGAGTTCGACGTGCGCCCGCTCTCCGCGATGGAATTGATCGCCAGCGTGGAATCGCTCGTGGCACCCCAGGCGGCCGCCCGGGGCGTGTCGTACGCCGCCGAGCCCTGCGATCCGGCGCTGTGCCTGCGAGGCGATGCGGAGCGGATGCGGCAGATCCTGCTGAACCTGGTGGGCAACGCCATCAAGTTCACCCCCGCCGGCGGCCGCGTGGTGCTGTCGTGCGACGCGGACGGCCGATGGGTGCACCTGCGCGTGCGCGACACCGGCGTCGGCATCGCGCCCGAGGAGCAGGAGCGCATCTTCGACCCCTTCCAGCAGGTGGGCCGACGCCTGAGCAGCCCGACGGAGGGCGTGGGGCTGGGCCTGGCCATCAGCCGCGACCTGGCCCGTGCGATGGAGGGCGAGCTGTCCGTCGACAGCACGCCGGGAGAGGGGAGCACCTTCACCGTCCGCCTGCCGCGGGGCTGACGGGGAAACGGGCGAGCACCCGGATCGGCACGGAGCCCCGGCGCGAGCATCGCGCCGGGGCTTTGCGTACCCGTGTGGACAGTGTGCGGCACGCGGCCTGCTTCCTCCCCGCCGCCTGACGCGACAGGCAACGCACTTTCAGGAGGGCAGCGCATGCGAGCGATGGTGTACCGGGGGCCGTACCGGATCCGTGTGGAAGAAAAGGACATGCCCCCCATCGAGCATCCCAACGACGCGATCGTGCGCGTCACCCGGGCGGCCATCTGCGGTTCGGACCTGCACATCTACCACGGGATGATGCCCGACACGCGCGTGGGCCAGACGTTCGGCCACGAGTTCGTGGGCGTGGTGGAAGAGGTGGGCTCGTCGGTGCAGAACCTGAAGCGGGGCGACCGCGTGATGGTGCCCTTCAACATCTTCTGCGGCAGCTGCTTCTTCTGCTCGCGGAAGCTGTACGCCAACTGCCACAACGTGAACCCCAACGCCACCGCGGTGGGCGGCATCTACGGGTACTCGCACACCACCGGCGGCTACGACGGCGGCCAGGCGGAGTTCGTGCGCGTTCCCTTCGCCGACGTGGGGCCCAGCATCATTCCCGAGTGGATGGACGAGGAAGACGCGGTGCTGCTCACCGACGCGCTCCCCACGGGCTACTTCGGCGCGCAGCTGGGCGAGATCCAGGAAGGCGACGTGGTGATCGTCTTCGGCGCCGGCCCGGTGGGGCTGTTCGCGGCCAAGAGCGCCTGGCTGATGGGCGCCGGCCGGGTGATCGTCATCGACCACCTGGAGTACCGGCTGGAAAAGGCGCGCGAGTTCGCCCACGCGGAGACGTACAACTTCGCCGAGTACGACGACATCGTCACGCACATGAAGAAGATCACCGACTTCCTGGGCGCGGACGTGGCCATCGACGCCGTGGGCGCCGAGGCTGACGGGGCCTTCTTCCAGCACGTGACCGCGGCCAAGCTCAAGCTGCAGGGCGGCTCGCCCATCGCGCTGAACTGGGCCATCGACTCGGTGCGCAAGGGCGGCACGGTTTCGGTCGTCGGCGCGTACGGGCCGCTGTTCAGCGCGGTGAAGTTCGGCGACGCCATGAACAAGGGGCTCACCATCCGTGCCAACCAGTGCAGCGTAAAGCGCCACTGGCCGCGGCTGTTCGAGCACGTGAAGAACGGCGTGCTGAAGCCCAGCGACATCATCACGCACCGGATTCCGCTGGAGCACATCGCCGAGGGCTACCACATGTTCAGCGCCAAGCTGGACAACTGCATCAAGCCCATCGTGGTCCCCAACTGAACGGGAGAGCGATCATGACGGATATCACCGAACACGAGCGGAACGTCCCGTCCGCGGTCAGCGACCTGCCCCGGCCGTACTGGGCATCGACCACGCGGGCGACGGCGCCGCTGGAAGAGGTGCGGCGGACCATCCCCGGCTGGGGGGTGGACCTGAACTACGACGAGCGCACGGCCGTACCCATGGAGGACTTCGACCCCGGGGCCACGGGCGCGCACTGGGACTTTCCCGAGCGGCAGCCGGAAAAGTGGCCGCGCGAGATGTCGCCCGAGCACGGGATGCTGACGCCGGTGTTCGGCACGGCGTGCCCGCCGCGCGGCATCTCGGGCGCCATCCGCAAGTACGCGTACACGCTGGGCGAGGGGAAGACGTCGCACTGGATGCTGCTGATGGCGGCGGACCGCATCGACGTGATCGAGAGCTCGGTAGAGGCGGCGGTGCGCGGCGAGCCCGACAACCCGCTCTCGGAGTCGGGGGTGGTGGCGGAGTTCACGCGGCACGGCCTGCGCTCGCGGGCGTTCAAGAAGCGCGGCGACCTGAATCACCAGTGGATGGACCCGCTGATCGTGGCGGCGCCGTGGCTGCTGGGCGGGTACCTGGCGTACAAGGCCGGCAAGGCGCTGGCCAATGCGAGCCGCGGATCGGACGACCGCCCCAGGTTCACGCGGCCGGGCTGAGGGAGGCCCCTCCGCCGGGGCCCTCACCCGTCCTCGCTTAGGCTCGTCCACCCTCTCCCACAAACAGCGTGGGAGAGGGGGTACACTTCAGAATGCGGGTGCACACCATCGGTCGGTGCGCACCCGCATCCTGTCATCCAGAGGCCCAAGCGCGCTGTACTCGCCCTCACGCCGTTCCTTGCGGGCCGAAGGATCTTGCCGCGGAAGGGTACAAGCCTGGGCGCGGCAGCGGTCACGATCCTGAAGGGCTCGGCTCCTTCCCCCTGCATCGGGGTGAGCCCACGCCGCGGGCGAATGAATTCGCTGCAACAACCACACGAAGTCTGCCTTCGCAGACTGGCTTGCTTCGGTGTGAGATCAAGTCTGTGGCGCGACCGGATCTCGGGCAGTTCTCGCCCTCTCCCGCTTGCGGGAGAGGGGGCCGGGGGGAGAGGGCAGCCGGGGACTGCGCCGGACCCGCCGAAGCGCGCCGAGGTTCGCCAGGGTCTCAGCCGAGCTTTGGTGAAGCGGATGGTCTTGGCCCAGCTCGCGAGGTGTGTGGCGGATCCCTCAGTCGCTGCGGATTGTGATGTGAGGGCTGGATTGACCGGCGCCGCTCCTTCGGGATGACATCGCGCGCTTCGGCGGGTGCCGGTTGCGTGCAAGGTGAAGCCCCGCCCATGACGCGTGCGTCTCCGGCGGGGCTCTCCCTATCGTTGCGGGTTACACGCTCAAGCCGGACCTACCGCCCGATCCAGTAGCTGGCCTTGATCACGAAGATGTTGTCGGCGCGCTGCCGGAAGATGCCGGCGGCGTCGCGCCCGAAGTCGAAGTCGCCGAACGCCTCGCCTCCCCCGCGCTGCTGCTGCCACACCAGGAAGAGCGTGCTCCCCGGACGGTATTCCCACCGCAGCACCGCGTTGCCGCGCAGCGACCGCACGTTCAGGTCGGGGTTGCCGAACGAGAACGCCTGGGCCGAACGCGCGCCCTCGACCGCGCAGTTGCCGTTGGGATCGGCCGTGTATTCGTTGTTCGCCTGGTCGAAGCAGATGGTTCCGAAATCCTGCCCGTACTCCTTCTTTTCCAGCGTCCGCGGCCCGGTGAACTCGCTGAACCGCTCGTAGTCGCCCGCGAAGACGAACGGCTGGGCGAACAACTCCAGCGTCAGCGTGGGCGTGAACGTCCAGTTCAGCCGCGTGTTCATCGACAGCTGGTGCTGCGCCAGGTTCGCCACCACCGCGCGCTGGCCGAAGAAGTGGGTGGCCGTGGCGTCGTCGCGGCGCAGCACGAACTGCTGCGTGTTGCGGGAAAAGCTGTACGACGGGCCCATCGTGAGCTGCACGTGCGGCGCGGGGCGAATGCGCACGCTGCCCGTCATCGACGTGTAGCTCCCCCCGTCGGTGTCCTGGATGTAGTTCCCGTTCAGCGAGTAGAGCAGCGCCTTGCGCGGGTCGGTGCTCATCCGGGCGTGCAGCAGGTAGTCGCCCGGCCGGCGCGCCACCCCGGCCCCGCGGGTCAGCCGGTCGTCGTTCACCGCGGGGTGCACCTCGGTGTAGAACGCCACGTTCCAGTAGTTCGTCAGCTGGCCGCCGGTGAACAGGTGCAGCTGCGCCCCGGTGCGGTCGCCGTCGAAGTTGTACTCCTGCTGTCCGCCGACGATGGCCTGCCACGAGCGGTAGTGCCGGGTGGGCGTGTTCCACCGGCGCATCACGTTGGCCAGCGTCCACACGTAGTCGGCGCGGTTCAGGAACGCGGCGTCGTTCACCTCGAAGCCCGGGCTGCGGTAGTTCACCGCGCCCTCCCACTGCCACTCGCCCGCGTCCTTGGCCATGCGCAGGTATCCGCCGTGGCCGCGCAGCGCCGTGGCGGATGGATCCAGCAGGTCCGAGAACATCCCGTTGCCGCCGCTCTGCCGGTCAGGCCGCTGGAAGTAGCGCGCGGACGAGTTCTGCAGCCGCAGGATGGAGTTGGAATCGCCCGCCACGCTGGAGAAGGCGAAGTTGCCCATCAGGTGGTAGGTGCGGTTCTTCCACCACGCATCCCAGTCTACGCCCACCGCCTCGGCGTGCCCGGGAAGGCGGGCTTCCAGCGCATCGGATTCGAACCGGCGGATGACCGACGTGGCGATGGCGCCCACGGTGAGGTTGCCGCCCCGCAGGTTCTGCCGCACCCGGCCGACGAAGTAGTTGCTGGCCGGCTCCACCTCTTCGGTGAATTGCATCCCCAGCGTGTCCTGCCCAAGTGCCCGCTCGGAACGGGTGACGGCGTTCAGCAGCCCCACCTGCAGCCCGCCCGACGTGCGGCCGGTGACCTTGGCCGCCCCCAGGATGGTGCTGTTCTCCGGCCTCTCCACGTACTCCGTGCCGCCCTGGGTCACGCTGCCCTGGGGCGCACGCCCGATTCGGCGGGAGTAGAACAGCGACATCGACGACACGTTGGAGCAGTTGAAGCACGAGAAGCCGCCGAAGCCGAACAGCCCGCTGCCTTCCACGAAGAACGGCCGCCGCTCGGCGAAGAAGGTTTCGAAGGCCGACAGGTTCACCACCGCGGGGTCTACCTCCACCTGCCCGAAATCCGGGTTGATGGTGGCGTCGAGCGTGAGGGTGGAGCTCAGCTGGTACTTGAGGTCGGCGCCCACGCGCGTGCTGTACTCGCTGGCGCTCTGGAACGGGCTCCCCGGCTGCGTGGGGCGCACGTAGCTCGCGCGGCTCAGCGCGTAGGGCAGCAGCTCCACCCGGCCCCGGTTGCGCGGAGCGCGGATTCCCTCCAGGTGGCCATACCGCGCCGGCCCGCCGCTCTCGCGCTTGGGCCAGAAGCTCCACGACGAGTTCTCGTTCAGCCGCTCCACGAAGCGCTCCACCTGCAGCCCCCACGTCTGCATGCTGTCGCGCGGAAAGCGAAGCTGGCTGAAGGGAATCCGCAGCTCGGCGGCCCATCCCAGCGAGTCCGTGCGGGCGGCCGCGGAGTACACCGGGTCCCACGAAGGGTCGGCGTTGGCCGATGCCTGCCCCGCGTCGTTCTTCACCCCCGACGGGTTGACGAGGAACGCGGTGACGCCGGTGTGGTCGTGGTAGGTGTCGAAGATGAACTGCACGTAGTCGCCGCTGTTCACCTGGTCGCGGCGGAACAGGCGGTCGCTGACGCCGCGCGCGCCGAGCGAATCGTACATCCGCGCGCCGATGTACAGCGCGTCGGCGTCGTAGGCCACGCGAATCTCGGTGCGCTGGGTGGCGGGCTGCCCCTCGCTGGGGTCCCGCTGCACGAAGTCCGTCGCGGGCGCGGGCGACCGCCAGACGGCCTCGTCCAGGCGGCCGTCGACCACGATGGGAACCGTGCGCTCCACGGCCTGCATGCGCGGTGCGGTGCCCGTGGCGTGCGCGCCGCCCTGTGCGCCGGCGGGCGGGGCGAACGCGAGCGCGGCGGCAAGCACCGTGGCCATGGGAAGACGGAGATGCATGGGCATCGGAGGGATCTCGTGGAAAGGAGGGCCGGGCGGCGGATCATCGACGCTTGGATGCGCGGGCCCGGCGAATGGTTGGGACGCGGCCTGACCCGGGCTCATCGGTTGCGCCGCACGTACTCGGGTCCGATGCCGTGGATCTTCATCCTCACCAGCGCGTCGGGCGAGGTGTCGCGGAAGCCAGCCTCGCGCACCTCGCGGATGAACTGCGGCGTCACGCCGTGGATCGTCATCCGCACCAGCTGCTCGGCGGTGGCGTTGTCGAATCCCAGCGCCCGGTACTCGCGGATGCGCTCGGGGGTCACGCCGTGGATGCCCATCTGCATCAGTTCGTGGCGGTCGAGACCGCGAAAGCCCAGGGCCGCCAGCTCGCGCACCAGCTCGGGCGTCACCTGGTGGATCTTCATCTGCGTGACCTCGTCGGCCGAGAGCCCTTCGAAGCCCGCCCCGCGCAGCCCGCGCACGTAGTCGGGGGTGATGGAGTGGATGCGCAGGTCCACGAGGTCGTCCGCGGACAGGCCGGTGAAGCCCACCGCCGCCATCTCGCGCACCAGCTCGGCGTTCACTCCGTGGATGCTCATCCTCAGCAGCTCGTCGCGGTCCAGGTCGCGGAACCCCAGCGACTCCATCTCGCGCACGAACGCCGCGCTCACCCGGTGGATGCGCATCTCCACCACGTTCTCCACCGTGTTGGCGCCGCCGATGCCCAGCGCCCTCATCTCGCGGACGTACTCGGGCGTGATGTCGAAGATGGACAGCTTCATCACGTCCTCCATGTCGAACGTGCCCAGCCCCAGCCCCGACAGGCGCCGCACCCCCTCGGCGGATGCGCCGACGAGGGCCAGGTGCATCAGCTCGCGGTCCGTGACGTCACCGGTGCCCTGCACGCCCAGCGAGCGGAGGGCGGACGGGAACTGGCGGTTGGGGCGAAAGCGGAAGTGGCCCGATCCCCTGCCCTCGCGGAACGTGCCGTCGAACTCGAACACGCCTGGCTCGCGGTCGATGCGGAAGGTCACCGGGGTGGACGCGGCCGCCGTCAGCGCGTCGGCGGAGAGCCCGTCCAGGTCCGCGCGGGCGATGGAGTTTCCCCAGACGGAGCTTTCGGTCATCAGGTTCAGCTGCAGCCGGTCCGGGCCGCCGTGGCGCGCGTCGATGGTCCAGGTGCCTCCGGTGCTGTCGTCGGCGGCGGAGGCCGTCGTAAGGTCGATGGCCGGGGACCGATGGACCGTGGCGGAGACGACCGCGGCGGTCGCCAGCAGGGCGGCGGCGGTGGCGAAAAGTGCTCTGCGCATGGGGCAGCTCCTGTCGGAAAGGTGATGGATGGGCACACGCCGGGGTGGATGGCCGCCTCGTACGGGCTCCACCTGCAAGAAACTTCGGGGGAAGCGAGGCGGCGCGCGCCGCCTCGATCCCGTTACAGGACTTCGGCTTACGGAGTCCGGGCGCGGCCCCTGGCCTGGTCGCGGTCCACGCCGCTGGCACGCAGCCGGATCAACTGGTCCGCGTTCAGGTCGGCGAAGCCGGCTTCGCGCAGCTCGCGGATGTACGCCGCGTCGATGCGGTGCGCGCGTAGGTCCGTCAGCCGCTTGGCGGAGAAGCCGGTGAGCCCCACGCCGGCCAGCTCGCGGATGTAGGCGCCGGTGACGCCGACCGCGCGCAGGCCGGAGAGCGTTGCCACATCCAGCCCCGACAATCCTGCTGCGCGAAGTTCCGCAAGGTAGTCGGCGTCCACGCGCAGGGCGCGCAGGCTGGTGGCGTCGTTCGCGGACACGTCGCGCACGCCCTCGCGCACCAGCTCCCGGACGTACTCCCGCGTCACGCCCACGGCGCGCATGCCCGTCAGGTCGCTCGCGGACGCGTTGGCGAAGCCGAGCTCGCGCATCTCCGCGACGAACTGCGCGTCTACGCCCACGGAGCGCATCCCCGTCGCCTCGTCCGCCGAGCGCGGGTTCACCCCGGCGCGGCGCATGTCGGCCAGCCAGGCCGCGGTCACGCCCACGGCGCGGAGGCCGGTCAGCTCATCGGCCGTCAGCCGCCCCCAGCCGACGCCGTTCATCTCGCGCGCGTACTCCGGGGTAACGCCCACGGCGCGCATGGAAACGAGGTCGTCGCTGCTCAGGTCGGTGTAGCCCGCGTCGCGCATCTGGCCGATGTACTCCGCGTCCACGCCCACCGCACGCATGGAGACAAGGCGGTCGATTTCGGCCCGCGCGGGCGGCGTGTCGGTCTGCGCCAGCGACGACGCCGGGCTCAACTTCTTCGCCGCGTGCTCCTTGCGCGTCTCCTTCGCCCCATCGTCGTCGGAGCGCCCCGGACGGAATCCGCCGACTCCATCGATCTCCGCGCCGGCATCGGCGACGAGCGAGGCGTGGGCAACCGCCGCCTCGACGGGGCGCATGGCCGCGAGGGAGCCGACGATCACCATCCCCGCGACGGCGGCGAGAAACTTGGCGCCGGCCGAGGGCACGCCCCGCGAGCGGGCCGCATCCAGCACCCAGAGCAGTCGCGACTCCAGCTGTGAAGGCCGCGCCATACTCACCAGCGCTGGCGACGCCAGCCAGGGCGAGCGGTGCGCGCGGGCGATCTCCAGCAGGTGCGAGGCGTAGTCAGACGCGCGGGTGCCCGTGCGGAGCACCAGGTCGTCGCACGCACGCTCGCGCTCCACCCGCAGGCGCCGCGCGGCGTACCACACGGCCGGGTGCCACCAGAACAGGGCGCACGCCACCTGGGCCAGCGCCTGCGTCAGCGTGTCGAAGCGCTTCACGTGGGCCAGCTCGTGCGCCAGCACCGCGCGGCGGCGGTCGTCGGCCCACTGGTCGGCGTTGGCGGGGAGCACCACCGCGGGCCACAGCAGCCCGCCCGTGGCCGGCATCACAGCGCCGCGGTCCCGCAGCAGCAGCACGGGACGGCGCAGTTGCAGCTGTTCCGCCGCTTCGTGCGCGCTGCGCAGCCACTCGGGGTCGTGCACCACCTGCGCGCGGCGGCCCATCCGCGCCACGCCCCAGAAACCCAGCGCGAGCCACAGCAGCCCGGCGAGCACCCCCGCGGCAGCGAGCCCGGCCGCAGCGCGCGGCAGCCATGCGTCCGCGGCGGAGTGGACGACGGGCATCGGCTCGGACGGGAGGGCCTTGTCCCGCACCTCCGGACGCGGCTGCTCCACCATAAGCCCAGGAGCTGTGGACGCCGCGGCCTCGGAAGACGGGAGCAGCGGAAGCTCCCAGGCGGGAAGCACCAGCGAGAACACGGGGAGCGCGAGAACGCCGATCACGGCCACGCACCACACCAGGTGGCGCACGGCGGCGGATGCGCGCCACAGCAGTGCGGAAACGGCGGCGGCCAGCAGCAGGATGAGCGTCGCCTTGGCGGCCAGCTCCGCCAGCAGGGGCAGCCACTCGGCCCCGGGCATCAGGCCGGCGCTCATTGTCCCTGCTCCCGCGCACGGTCGATCAGCCGGGCCAGCGCATCGAGTTCGTCGTCCGACGGCGGCTCTTCCGAGGCGTCCATCAGCGCGGCCATGGCGGCGGCTGTGGAGCCGGCGAAAAAGGTGCGCAGCACGTGGCGCATGGCCGACTCGCGAACGTCCTCGTGCGGCGCCGTGGGAAAGTAGACGTGCTTGAGCCCTTCCTGCGCGTGCTGCAGGTGCCCCTTCTCTTCCAGGATGCGCAGCATGGCTCGCACGGCGGAGTAGCTGGGGGGATCGGCCAGGTGGGTGCGGACTTCGGACGCGCTGGCGCGGCCCAGGCGGTAGACCACTTCCATGATCTGCCGCTCGCGCCGGCCAAGGTCCAGGGGAGGACTTGCTTCCATCGGGATTCGCTCCGGGTAGACGTGCTAGTACACTAGCATGTGCTAGTGTACTAGCAGGTCTCCACGCCGTCAAGCTTTTTGTTTCGAGAGGGCCCCTCCCCCGGCCCCTCTCCGCACAAACAGCGTGCGGAGAGGGGAGAACATCGGTACTGCGCCGTGGCCGAGTCCCACCCGATGTCATCCCGATGGAGCGACCTCGAGGAGCCTGACCACACACCATTGCTAGCAGCGACTGAGGGATCCGCCACACACTCCCGGGCGCGCCACCCGGCCTTCCCCTCACGAAAACAAGCCAGTCCGCGAAGGCGGACTTCGTGTAGTCGTTGCAGCGAATTCATTCGCCCGAGCCCAGCAACCGTCCCCCTTGACCATATCCGCCACTCACCTTACTTTCCTCACAGGTTAATTAACCATGATGGAAAATACGGATGACGGAAGCCGATCGCCTCAGCGCCACGTTCGCCGCCCTCGCCGATCCCACGCGGCGGGCGATGCTGGCGCGCCTGTCGAGGGGCGAGGCGACGGTCACGGAGCTGGCGGAGCCGTTCGCCATGAGCATGCCCGCCATCTCCAAGCACCTGAAGGTGTTGGAGCGAGCGGGGCTGATCGAGCGCGGCCGCGAGGCGCAGTGGCGGCCGGCGCGGCTGCAGCCGGAACCCCTGCGCGAGGTGAACGAATGGATGGAGCCGTACCGCCGGTTCTGGGAGCAGAGCTTCGACCGGCTGGAAGAGTATCTTCGCACCCTTCAGAGTAGGGAGCCGAGCGATGACCACGGCAGCAAGTAGCACGGATGATCACCCATCTACCCGAGAGACAAGCGCGATGACGACAGCACAGGCAGCCGGCACGGCGGCAACGGGCACCGAAGACCGCGAGATCGTCCTCACGCGCGTGTTCGATGCGCCGCGCGAGCTGGTGTTCCAGGCATACACGCAGCCCGAGCACCTGACGCAGTGGTACGGGCCGAACGGGTTCACCATCACCACGTACGAGCACGACTGCCGCGTGGGCGGAAGGTGGCGGTTCATGATGCACGGGCCGGACGGGAAGGATTGGCCCAACCGTATAGAGTACCGCGAGGTGGTGCGCCCCGAACGCCTGGTGTACGACCATGGCAGCGACGTGGACAACGATCCCGACCAGTTCCACGTGACGATCACCTTCGACGACGAAGGCGGCAGAACGCGCCTCACCTCGCGCATGGTGTTCCGCACCAGCGAGCAGCGCGACGTGAAGACCAGCTTCGGCGCGGTGGAGCTCGGCAATCAGACGCTGGCGCGCCTGGCGGAGCACCTGAAAACCATGCGGCCGAGCTGACGCTCCCTTCTCGGCAACGACGATCGAAGTGCCCCCCTCTCCCGCGCGGTTTGCGGGGGAGGGGCCGGGGGAGGGGGAACCACCTGTCGATCCCACGCCCTCTCGTTCGACGTATCGGTAGCAGGCCAGCAGGCGCCTGATCCGCGCCGAACCCGAGCGAACGAGTGCCACCATGACCCAGCGAACCGCCGATCTCCCGCGGGCCCTCCCCGCCCTGCTGCGCCCCTGCCCGTTCTGCGGAGGCCCGGCGGCGCTCGAACCCGATCCGTGGCTCAGCGAAAGCCTGCGCATCACCTGCGGAACCGCTGGATGCCAGGTGAAGCCCAGTACCGAGTATCTGCTGCCCTGCTTTACCGACGAGCTGTGCGCCGCATGGAACGGCAGGCCATCCATTGAGGGCGCGCGATGAGCGCCGGTTCGGCGGATAGCGATCTGCCCGCCGGCATTGGCAGGCCCGCGCACCGGGCGCTCGCCGCGGTCGGCTACACGCGGCTGGACCAGCTCGCCGGACGGAGCGCGAGAGACCTGCTGAAGCTGCACGGGATGGGACCCAAGGCCCTCGGCCTAATCCGCATCGCCCTTGCAGAGCGCGGCCAATCTCTCGATGATTGACCACGCGCCCAATCACCCGCCGAAGCCCACCCCATGAACGACGATACGACAGCGGATCTGGTCCGCCGCTACTTCTCCGCCTACCAGGCGGCGGATCGCGAGCAACTGGAGGCGCTGCTCGCGGACGATTTCACCTTCACCAGCCCGTGGGACGACCACATCAGCCGCGCGACGTACTTCTCGCACTGCTTTCCGCACGCGGGCTCGTTCCGTTTCCGCCAGCCGATGACGATCTTCGCACAGGGGGACGAGGCGTTCGTGCGCTACGAGACGGAGGGAAAGCCCGGCGGCACCTTCCGCAACGCCGAGTTCTTCCGCACTGCGGATGGGAAGATCCGCTCCATCGAGGT
>NZ_DATBNB010000298.1 GCF_036554565.1 Longimicrobium sp.
TATCCGCTGCGCGTGTTCGCGGGGGCGTGGTTCGCCCTCATGGTCGTGATGGGCCTGGCGGACGCCAGCGGAGGCGTGATGGACCAGGTGGTGGAGCACGTCGGGGCCCAGCTGATCCTCGGCCGCTACGGCCTGCTCACCCACTCCACCGGGGTCATGGTCCACGGGCCGCCGAACCTGGCCGACCAGGTGAACGCGGGCGTGTGGGCAGTCGCCACGCTGATATGGACGGCACCGGCGCTGGCGGGGGTGATCCTGGCTGCGCGCCGCCACCAGGAGCGGTGAGGCAGGGATCGCTGGCAGCCGGGGACCGCGCGGCCCGGTCGGGCGAATGAATTCGCTGCAACAACCACACGAAGTCCGCCTTCGCGGACTGGCCTGGTCTCGTGTGCGGAGGACCGCGTGGCCCGCCCGGAGCAGTGTGCAGTTCTCCCTCTCTCCCGCTTGCGGGAGAGAGGGCCGGGGGGAGAGGGCAGCCGGGGCATGCGCCGGCCCCGGTCGAGACGCCCCGGGCGGCGGCGCGCGGTGTTCGGCGCCGTCGCGCCCGCGCCCAGCTGCTGATGGATCGCCTCCGCTGACCGCTGGTGCGGGGGCCGTTCGCCGGTTACCTTCCGTTCGCAAGCCGCCAGGGGTACCCCGTCCGCGGGGTTGAGACAGTCCCTTGGAACCTGATCCGGTTCAGACCGGCGTAGGGAGCGCGGCGTGTCGTCCATCGACGGTTCCCATCCGCCGCACCCGGCCCGCCACGGACCGGACGGGGGATGATGCGGTCGCAGGCGCCACCCGGGCATCCCCGGCGTGGCGCCTTTTTCGTTGCCGCACTCCAGGAGCCCCAGATGATCGACCGAGCCCGCCCCCAGACCGCCACCGCCGGCGACTACGGCGACGCGTTCCCCAACAGCCGCAAGGTGTACGTCGAGGGGCGCCACGGCGTGCGCGTGCCCATGCGCGAGATCTCGCTGTCCGGCGGCGAGCCGCCCCTGCGCGTCTACGACACCAGCGGCCCCCTGGGCGCCGACGTGCGGCTGGGGCTGCCCTCCGTTCGCGGGGAGTGGATCCGCGCGCGCGGCGACGTCCAGAACGCGGCGCGCACGTACCGGCCGGTGGATGGAAAGCCGTCCATCGAAATGCCCGAGTCGCTTGCCCGTCCCACCCTGCGCGGCACCGGCTGCGTGACGCAGATGCACTACGCGCGGCGCGGCGAGATCACCCCCGAGATGGAGTACGCGGCGCTGCGCGAAGGGATGGACCCCGAGTTCGTGCGGTCGGAAGTGGCCCGCGGGCGGGCCATCATCCCGGCCAACATCAACCACCCCGAGCTGGAGCCGATGATCATCGGCCGCGGCTTCAAGGTGAAGGTGAACGCCAACATCGGGAACTCGGCCGTCAGCAGCTCCATCGACGAAGAGGTGGAAAAGCTGCGCTGGGCCACGCTGTGGGGCGCCGACACCGTGATGGACCTGTCGACGGGCCGGAACATCCACGAAACGCGCGAGTGGATCATCCGCAACTCCGCCGTTCCCATCGGCACGGTGCCCATCTACCAGGCGCTGGAAAAGGTGGGCGGTGTGCCCGAGGAGCTGACGTGGGAGCTGTACCGCGACACGCTGATCGAGCAGGCCGAGCAGGGTGTGGACTACTTCACCGTGCACGCCGGCGTCCTCCTGCGCTACGTGCCGATGACGGCCAACCGCCTGACCGGCATCGTGAGCCGCGGCGGATCGATCATCGCCAAGTGGTGCCTGGCGCACCACCGCGAAAGCTTTCTGTACACGCACTTCCGCGAAATCTGCGAGATCATGCGGGCGTACGACGTCAGCTTTTCGCTGGGCGACGGGCTGCGTCCGGGGAGCATCTACGACGCCAACGACGAGGCGCAGTTCGCGGAGCTGCGCACGCAGGGCGAGCTGAACCGCATCGCCTGGGAGTTCGACGTGCAGACGATGAACGAGGGGCCGGGGCACGTGCCCATGCACCTGATCAAGGAGAACATGGAGAAGCAGCTCGAGTGGTGCCAGGAGGCGCCCTTCTACACCCTCGGGCCGCTGACGACGGACATCGCGCCGGGCTACGACCACATCACGTCGGCCATCGGCGCGGCGCAGATCGGCTGGTACGGCACGGCGATGCTGTGCTACGTGACGCCCAAGGAGCACCTGGGGCTGCCCAACCGCGACGACGTGAAGGCGGGGGTGATCACGTACAAGATCGCCGCGCACGCGGCGGACCTGGCCAAGGGGCACCCGCGGGCGCAGGAGTGGGACAACGCACTCAGCAAGGCGCGCTTCGAGTTCCGCTGGCGCGACCAGTTCAACCTGGCGCTGGATCCCGTGACGGCGCTCTCGTACCATGACGAGACGCTGCCGGCGGAGGGCGCCAAGATCGCGCACTTCTGCAGCATGTGCGGCCCCAAGTTCTGCAGCATGAAGATCACGCAGGACGTGCGCGACTACGCCGCGAAGCAGAAGGAGATCGAGGCCGGCATGGCCCACAAGTCCGCCGAGTTCCGCGAGCGCGGGGCCGAGGTGTACCTGCGCACCGATGCCGGCGCCGCAGAGGTGGACGTGGATGCGGAGGAGACGGTCGCGGCGGATTGATCTGCGGCTTCGGTCGGATGAACGGCGCGGGGAACACCGGCTGATGCTCCCCGCATTCTTTCTTCCGGCCGAGTCGCGAGCGGGCGGCGAGGTGTAGCTGGCGACGCACACCGCGTCGCAGCAGAGGGGAGGAAAATCGTCACGGCGGATCAACAGTTACAGACTGAAGCTGCCCCCGCCAACATGCGCGCTGACCCAGCGCACGCCACCTTTCGCGGCGTGGCGCTTGACTGTCGGCGGGTCGAGAGCGTCACCCCCTGCTTGAACGGTGGGCTCGGAACGATTACTGTTCGTGACTGCGGCCCTCATTTACGAAAGCAGAAAATAATATGAGTGCTTCCCAGCTGGATTTCCTAGCGGAGCCGCTTCCCGTCATCCCGCAGTCGATCGGCGGTGCGACGGTCACCGCTTTCGATACCCGCCAGCTTCTAACCCGGGCAACCGGCTTCATGTCGGCGTTCGACTACACGCTCAACCCGTACGTAGGCTGCTCGTTCGGCTGCTCCTATTGCTACGCAGCTTTCTTTGCTGGCACTACGGAGCGTCGTGAGAACTGGGGCGCCTGGGTAGAGGTCAAGCAGAACGCCGTCGACCAACTGCGCCGTACGCGATCCCTGCAGGGGAAGCGAATCTATATGAGTTCAGTCACCGATCCCTACCAGCCCGTGGAGCGGGAACTGGAACTCACGCGGGGGTTGCTGGAGGTGATGGTGGAAACCGGCCGGCAACCACGCCTGGTGGTGCAGACGCGGAGTCCGCTGGTGGCCCGGGACGCCGATCTGCTTTCGAAATTGGCCCACGTCCGTGTCAACATGACCATCACCACGGACGACGAAGCAATCCGCAAGCGGTTTGAGCCTCGCTGCCCCGGCAACGACCGCCGGATCGAGGCGCTGATGGAGGTCAAGCGCGCCGGCGTGCGGGTTGGAGTGTGCCTCACGCCGATGCTTCCGCTGCGGAATCCGGCCCATTTCGCGGAGCAGCTGGCGGCGCTGGAAGCGGACGTGTATGTCGCGCAACCGTTCAAGCCGTCACGCGGTCCATTCGCGGCCAGTACCCGCCAGATGGCCAACGACATTCTCACTGAATTCGGCTGGGACCAGCGGTCCTATCGCCGGGCGTTCAACGAGCTAAGGCGGCGGATTCCGGGCTTGTACGAAGGACAGGCCGGGTTCATGCCCGAGTGATTTCCACGGCATCTAGTCTCAAGGGTTGTCGGCTTGCATGCGGCCTGCATATGTTCACGGCAGGCCGGCTTTTTTTATCCTATCCTACGTTCCTGCACCTGATGCCACTATCTGAAGAGCTGCGCAGCCGCCTTGAGACGACCGTCGCCAACGCCGTGTGGGCCGAGCGGAACCAGTCGGAGCGGCAGGGAACGCTCACGCCGTTCCACCAGGAACTGCGCGATGCGTCGGAAGAGCTCAAGAAGCTTTCACGCGGTGTAAACGTCGACTACGACCTGCCTCGGATGGGCGAGGCGTACGCGCTGTGGTACCACATGCGGCGTGTGAGCCAGATGTACGAGGCGCTGGAGAAATTTCCGCAGGTTGCCACACCGCTCGAAAAGGGGTGGGCGGATCCATGGAGAGTGCTTGACGTAGGTGCCGGGACCGGGGCCGGGGCTATGGGCCTGTCGGCGTGGACGTCACAGGCGTTCCCCCCCGGCTTCGTGCAGCGGATCACGGTCGACTGCCTGGAGCCGTCCCGCCATATGATTTCCGCTGGCGAGAACATCATGGCGCAAATGCATCAGAGCGGCCTTCCGATCGCTCAAACCCGGTGGCTGCAAGGCGGAATCGGCGCGGCGGCGGACTACGCGACGGACGGGTACCACCTGATCCTCTGCAGTACGACGTTCGACTACCTGGAAGAAAGGGATTGGGATGGCAAGATTGGTGAAATCATGGACTTTTTCAACGAACGCCTCAGGCCCGGCGGATGCGTAGTCTTCCTGGCACCCAATCGGGGATTCGATGAGGGGCAACAGGGACCTAAGGTGCGTTTCGTCGAAGAGTTGATTTCCGCGGCCGGCCTGAAATCATACAATTGGAGCGACGTTGCCTCGTACAAGGGGGTACAAACAGAGGTGTTGGAAATGCGGACTCGGCTCACCCGGGATGCAATCCAGGCAGGGGCTGGCTTCGGGCTCGGGAACGGGGTGCCCGATTACTCCACCGACACGTTCTCCTACGGCTGTTACCAGCCGAGAGCCCGTTGAATCGGTGGCGCTGGTTTCCTTCGCCGTGGTGACGCCCGCGCAATGCCTCGAGTTACTCCGCGGAGCTGGGGGGCGGGGCCGCGCGTTGCCTAGGGTCGTC
>NZ_DATBNB010000299.1 GCF_036554565.1 Longimicrobium sp.
CGTCGGTCCGTGAGTGCGGTTGGTTACTTCCGCACTCACGCACTCCCGCGCTCACGCACTTCCCTTCACTAACTGCCGAGCGTCACGCTGATGCCCAGCGCCTGAAGCTCCTTCACCAGCACGTTGAACGACTCGGGCAGCCCCGGCTCGGGCAGGTTCTCGCCCTTGACGATGGCCTCGTACACCCGGCTGCGGCCGTTCACGTCGTCCGACTTCACCGTCAGGATTTCCTGCAGCGTGTGCGCGGCGCCGTACGCCTCGAGCGCCCACACCTCCATCTCGCCGAAGCGCTGTCCGCCGAACTGCGCCTTGCCGGCCAGCGGCTGCTGCGTCACCAGCGAGTACGGCCCGATGGACCGCGCGTGGATCTTGTCGTCCACCAGGTGGCTGAGCTTCAGCATGTAGATGGTGCCCACCGTCACCGGGCTTTCGAACTGCGCGCCCGAACGTCCGTCGCGCAGCTTCACCTTGCCGCCGGGGGTCAGCCCCGCCGTCAGCATGTGCTCCTCGAGCGCGGCCGTCAGCCCCTCGCCCGTCTTCGAGGCGGCCAGCGCGGCGGCGGCCGGGAAGGCCTCCTCCACGCTCTGCTGCCGGGCCTCGGCCAGTTCGCGGCTGGCGCTGACGAGGTAGTCCTTCAGGGCGTTCAGCTTTTCGGTGAGCAGCGCCGGGGTTTCCGGCGCGCCCGCCATCCAGTCGATCGCCCGGCCGATGCCCATCTCGGGGCGGGCCCGCTCCTGGGCCAGCGCCTCGTGCGCCTGCACCGTCTCGGCGATGCTGCGCGCGTCGTCCACGTCGAAGGTGGGCGGCATGGCGCTCAGCACGCCCAGCGACTGCCGCGCCCAGGTGGCGCCCGCCAGGCGGATCAGCGTGCCGATCTCGTCTTCGGAAGCACCCTGGAACACCGGCGTCTTGGCCTCGAAGCCCAGGACGCGCGCTGCCCACCCCAGGTGGGTTTCAAGGATCTGCCCCACGTTCATGCGGCTGGGCACGCCCAGCGGGTTCAGGCACACGTCCACCGGGGTACCGTCCGGCAGGAACGGCATGTCCTCTTCCGGCACGATGCGGGCGATGATGCCCTTGTTGCCGTGGCGGCCGGCCATCTTGTCGCCCACCGAGATCTTGCGCTTCTCGGCCAGGTACACCTTCACCAGCTGCACCACCCCCGGGGGCAGCTCGTCGGGCTGGAAGATCTTGTCGATCTGGCCCTCGGTGCGCTGGCGCACCCGCTCGATCCGGCGCTTGCTCTCGTCGATCAGGCGGCGGAGCTGCTCGTTGGTCGGGCGGTCCGTGACCTTGAGCGTGGTCAGGTCCACCTCGGACAGGTCCAGGGCGTCCGTGACCTCGTCGGTCAGCTCGGTCCCCTCGTTGAAGAAGGGCTCCACCGTGCCGCGCTTCAGGAACAGCGCCACTTCCTTGCCGCGGATCAGCTCGCGCACTTCCTCGTCGCGCGCCTCGCCGATGCGGCCGATCTCGCCGCGCTCGTAGGCGCGTAGCTCGCCGATGCGCTGGCCCCGCTCCTTTTCAAGGATCGGGTCATCGATGCGGCGGCTGAAGATCTTAACGTCGATCACCGTGCCCTCCACGCC
>NZ_DATBNB010000300.1 GCF_036554565.1 Longimicrobium sp.
CCAGACCATCGCCCGGGCGGGCGACGGGCTGGCGCTGTTCGTGGAAATGCACCCCACCGTCTGGCGCGAGCGCGGCCTTTCCGCCGACGAGGTGAGGGCCGAGCTGCGCATCCAGGGACTGCGCGCGGAGCCGCTACGCGAGGTGGACGATCCCTGGGCGCTGGAGGGCGAGTGCCTGCGCCTCGTGCGGGCGTGAGCGCGCGCCGGGCCGCGTAGCCGTGCGCATCCTTTTCGCCAACGACGGCATCGGCGACGCGGGGGGCGTGCAGGCGTATCTCGCCGCCGTGATGCCGGGGCTGGAGGCGCGCGGGCATGCCGTCGCGTTCCTTCACCAGGACCGCGCCCGCCCCGATGCGCCATCGCCCGCACCGGCCGGCGCGCCTCACTTCGGCATCGACGAGCGGGGGATGGATACCGCCCTGGCCGACGCGCTGGCGTGGGCGCCGGACGTGGCGTTCGTCCACAACATGCGCGCGCTGGAGGTGGATTGGCGGCTGGCGGGTTCGGTGCCCGTCGTCAAGTTCATGCACGGCTACTTCGGCACCTGCGTCAGCGGGCAGAAGGCGCACCTGTGGCCGCGTCCGCAGACGTGCGGAAAACCGCTGGGGCCCGGTTGCCTGGCGATCTACGGGCCGCGCCGATGCGGCCAGCTGCGCCTGGGCTACGTGGCTCGACAGTACCGCTGGGCGAACGAGCAGAACGAACTCTTCGGCGAGTACGCGGCGGTGGTGACCGCCAGCCGCCACATGCGTGACGAATACGTGCGGAACGGCGCCCCCGCAGAGCGAGTACACGCGCTTCCGCTCTTTCCTACGCTGGTGGGCGAATTGGTGGAGCCCCCGCAGGAGTTTCGCGTCGCGTTCCTCGGCAGGATGACGCCGATCAAAGGCGGTGACCTGCTCATCCGGGCTGTGGCGCAGGCCAAGGAGCAGACGGGAGCCGCCATCGCGCTAATGATGGCGGGCGACGGCCCGCGGCGCGCGGAGTGGGCCCGGCTGGCCGCCTCGCTGGGCGTGGACGCCGACTTTCCGGGCTGGGTCGGGGAAGCCGAGAAGGTGGAGGTGCTGCGGTCCGCCTCGCTGCTGGCCGTCCCCAGTGTGTGGCCGGAGCCGTTCGGGCTGGTGGGATTGGAGGCGGGGGTGTTCGGCTTGCCCTCGATCGCGTTCGACGTGGGTGGCATCGGCGAGTGGCTTTCGGATGGCGTAAACGGAATCCTGGTCTCCGGCGATCCGCCGACCGCCGATGCGCTGGCCGCGGGTCTGGTGAGCGCCGTCCGCCACCCCGCTGCGCTGCGTCGCATGCGCGCCGGCGCCCGCCTGGCGGCGGAGCGCATGTCGCTGATCCGCCATCTGGACTCCGTGGAGCGCGTGCTGGCCGAGGCGGCAGGGCAGGGCGTGTTCGCCAGCCTGCCTCCCGGCACCTGACGCCTTTGTGTCGCCGCTGACCAGAATCCCCCACCGCGCGTGACCGACAAGCCAGCCTGGCACCTGCTCACGGGCGAGTATCCGCCGGACCGCGGCGGCATCGGCGACTACACGCGCCTGCTTGCGCGCGCGCTGACGGACCACGGGCGCCAGGTGCACGTGTGGACGCCGTCCGTCGCGTCGGACAGCGAGGTCGATGGAGTCGAGGTGCACGCGATGGCAGGGGTGGGGAGTGACGCGCTTCGGAAGCTGGGCTCCGCCCTGGATAGACATCCCGCGCCGCGGCGGCTTTTGGTGCAGTACGCACCCCAGGCGTGGGGGATGCGCGGAATGAACCTGCCGTTCACGCGGTGGCTGCTCGCGCGCCGCCGCGCCGGCGACGACGTGCGGGTGATGTTCCACGAGCCCTACTTCCCCTTCGGCTGGCAGCGGCCGCAGCGCAACCTGCTCGCTGCCGTCAATCGGCTGATGGCAAGGACGCTGCTCCGCGCCAGCACTCGCGCATACGTCTCCACGCATGTGTGGGAACCTCTGCTCGCGGCCCTGGCGCCCTCGGGAATGAGGTTCACGGTTCTCCCGATCCCATCCACCATCCCCGTTGTCGACGAGCCCGAACGGGTGGAGCGCGTCCGGCGGGAAGTGGGGGAAGGTCGGCCGATCGTCGTGCACTTCGGCACCTACGGCGACCAGATCGGGCCCGCGTTGACGCGTGCGCTCAAGGCGCTGATCGGGTATCGCCGCGACGCCCGTATCCTGCTGCTGGGCAATCGCGGTCCCGCCTTCGCCGAACGACTGCGCGCCGCGGACGAACGGTTCCGTGACAATGTGGTCGCGCCCGGCTATCAATCCCCCGAGGACATTTCTGTTCACCTACAGGCGGCTGACGTCGCGATCCAGCCATACCCGGACGGCGCCGACACGCGCCGCACGACGCTGATGGCCTGTCTGGCGAACGGGGTGCCGACGGTTACGACGCGGGGGCGCGGTTGTGGCAGCATCATCCTGAGCCAGGCTGTGTCTCACGCGGCACCGGGGGACGCGGATGGCCAAGGGCAGTGTGCGGCGGAACTGCTCACCTCCGCCCACATCCTTCTCGAAAGCGGCGACCTCGACGAGCTTCGGGCGAAGGTGCGCGCCTTCTATCAGCGGGAGTTCGCGATCGAGCGCACGGTGGAGCGGCTGCTGGCGGATGAAGACGACGGGGCAGCGTGAAGATCCTTCTCGTCGGCGACTACCCGGCGGACCCGCTGCTGGGATCGGCCAAGGTCTACTACAAGCTGGGCGAGTCGTTTCGCGAGCTGGGACACGAGTGCGACGTGCTCCTGCGTCCGGATATCGGCGAGACGCCCGAGAACTGGCGGGTGCGGCAGGTGGTGTCGGCGGGGATGACGGAGCGGGCGATCCGCCGCGCGATGCACGAGCGCGGGCCGTACGACGTGGTAGACGTGGCCAGCGGGGAAGGCTGGCTGTTCGCGCTGCGGCGGAAGAAGGGTGGGGGACCGGCCGTCATCAGCCGCTCGCACGGACTGGAGCACCTGAACTACCGGCGCACGCTGAACGACGCGGCGGACGGGCTCACGTCCAAGGGATGGGCGCGAAGGATCTACTATCCCACCGTACGCCTGCCGCAGGTGGCCGCTGCCGCCCGGCTGGCGGACGCGCTGATCGTGCTGAACGAGGGAGACCGGGGCTTCGCCGTGGATCGCGGGTGGCAGTCCCCGAATCGCGTGCACGTGGTGGCGCATGGCGTGTCCGAGCGGTTCCTGGCAGACGCGCCGCGGTTCGACGCGCCGCGAGGTCAGGGGGTGCTGTTCTGCGGCTCGTGGGATGCGGTGAAGGGCGCACCCTACCTGGCCCGCGCAATGGCGATCCTCGCGGAAGCGGGCGCCGCGCCGCGGCTCACGATCCTGGGCCCCGGGCTCGCCGAATCCGCCGTACTGGAGTCATTTCCCGCCGCCGCGCGCCCCTTCGTCCGCGTGGTCCCGCGCGCGCCTGAGGACGAGGTGATGCGGCACTATCGCGAGCACGACCTGCTGGTGATGTGCTCCACGTACGAGGGCTTCGGGATGGTGGTGGTGGAGGCGATGAGCCAGGGACTTCCGGTGATCGCCACGCCGGTCGGCTGCGCGCCGATGGTGGTGCGCGATGGCGAGAACGGGATGGTGGTTCCTGCCCGCGATCCCGCCGCCCTCGCGGACGCCATCCGCCGCCTGATGGCGGATTCGCCCCTCCGCCGCCGCATGGCGGCCCACGCGGCCGCATCCGCCCGGCAATTCACCTGGCGCGCCACCGCCGAGCGCACGCTGGAGGTCTACCGGGAAAGCATCGATCTCCGCTCCCGCCGCTGACAGAAACGAGTCACGCTGCGTTGAGCTTCGACCACTCGCCCTTGAGCGTCTGGAACAGGTTGTTGGCCGGCGTGCCGGGGATGGCGTGATCGGGGTAGTCTTCGATCAGGTGCTTGAGCAGCACGAAGCAGACGCTCGCCTCGCCCACATCCACCAGCGGCCCGAACTGGACCGTCTGATCGAACCAGAGGGTCGTGCCCATCTTCGCTGCGCGGTTCACGCCGTCCAGCAGCGCCGGGCGCGGCTTCAGCCACGGGTGAGCCACGTACAGATCGGACTGGTCGCAGGCGAGGACGTCGATGGCGTTCACCATCCGCTTGCCCTTGTACTTCTCGTTGCCGAGGACGTGACCGTACACCAGCTGCCGCACGCGCTGCATGAAGATCGACGAGGTGAGCGTCAGCAGCGAGCCCACGCGCAGGCCGGCCATGGAGATGATCTCGGGAACCGTCAGACAGCGCAGGGCGGGCCATGCCTCCACGCCCACGCTGTCGTAACTCTTCTTTTCCGCCAGCCGCGCCATCTTTCGTCCCCACGCGAGCCCGCCGGCAAGCACCAGCATCAGTACCGACACGAAGCCGTAGACCACCACGTCCAGCCCGGTCAGCTGGCCGGCCCGGTGCTCGGCCGCCGCGTGCATCCCCAGCACCCCCAGCGACACAAGGGCCAGCAGGAACACCGTCCATCCCGCCAGCAGCAGCCTTTTCAGCGTCAGGAACCCGCGTCGCGAGGGCGCCGCGGGCACGTTGTAGATGTTGTCCTGCTCCAGGCTGACGTCGGAAATCAGCAGCGTGGCCGCGGGAGTCTTGTCGTACACCTCCACGAGCGAGTCGACGCCCTGGTTGTCGTAGATGCCGCCATCCATCAGCGCCAGCCCGGGGGCGCCGAACTTCGGCCCGAGTGCCTGCAGCGCGCTCGGCAGGGGGAAGTCGGCGGGCCAGTGGAACTGCTGGGGGAAGACGAACGGCTCGAACCCGCCCGGAAAGCACGACGAGGCCGCGACGATGTCGGCGAGGCGGATGTGCCGCGCCACTTCGCTGCCCACGCGGTACGCGCCGTTGCCACTGCCGGCGAGCGGGTCGGCACTGCGCCGGAACCGGAAATCCACCCCCGTGTGGAACTCGGTGGAGTTGAAGATGGCCTCCTGCAGCTGCAGCCGCTCCGGCGGCGCGTCCAGCACCTCCCCGAAGCGCCGGGCCCCGAACAGCGCCGAGTCGGCGTACACGTTCGCGGCCGAGCGGATCAGGCTGGGCATTTCGCCCTGGTGCTCCGCGCGCCGCGAGGTCAGGTCGTCCAGCGCGAGCCCGATCACGTTGGTACGCTGCAGGAACGCCGAAAAGGACGCGTCGAAGTCCCTGAACGGCACCCCGTCCAGGAGGCTGACCGTCCAGGCCATCCCCACGATGGACCCGCCCGAGACGGTGGAGAGACCTACGACATCCTTCAGCAGCCCCGCGCGGTCCAGCAGGCGCAGGGCTCCCAGGTGAAATGCCGCCGCACGATATCCGCCACCGGATAGCGACAACGCGAGCGGCCCCAGCGAGCCCGGTTCGGGGTGCTGCGCGGCGGACGGGGCGGGTTCCACGGCGCTTGGCCGCGTGGTGGAGAGGTCGGTCATGGCGGGATGGGAGCGGCGAAGTGGGTCGGGAAGGGCGGGGGAATGATCGTCCGCAAACGGCCACCGGTCAAGACGCCACGCCATCCACGAGCAGCAGCCGCCACGGGGAGTGCTGGTGCAAACCGCGCGCAAGTCCCAGATTTGCAGAAGGCGCACCCATCGCGCTCCGCCTGGGATCGGCGGAGGCTGTGCATCCTTTTCGCGGAGATTGGTTCGAGTGCAGAAGACGACCGGGTCGCGGCGCGACCAGATGCTGCTGTTCGCCCGCAACTTCCTGAAGCATCCGCGGATGCTGGGCAGCGTGAT
Organism: Longimicrobium sp.; assembly: GCF_036554565.1. Taxonomy (NCBI): domain Bacteria; kingdom Pseudomonadati; phylum Gemmatimonadota; class Longimicrobiia; order Longimicrobiales; family Longimicrobiaceae; genus Longimicrobium; species Longimicrobium sp. The sequence goes on from NZ_DATBNB010000300.1 coordinate 5,697, forward strand.
CCCCAGCTCGCGGTTCCTCATCGACGGGCTGCTGAAGCACCTGGACTTCAACCGTGCCCGGGTGATCGTGGAATATGGGCCGGGCGTGGGCACCATCACCACGCATGTGCTGAAGCGGATGCATCCCGACGCGAAGCTCATCGTCATCGAGATGAACGACGATTTCGTGCGTTTCCTGCGCGAGAACGTTCCCGATCCGCGTCTTCACGTGGTGCACGGCTCCGCCGCCGACGTCGGCCCGGAGCTCAAGAAGCTGGGTTACGACCGGGCCGACTACGCTATCTCGGGGATTCCGTTCAGCACCATGCCGCCCGAGGTGCGCGCCGACATCCTGCAGAAGACCAACGCGGTGCTGGACTCGCAGGGTGCCTTCCTGGTGTACCAGTTCTCGCCCTCGATCGGAATGCACCTGGAGCGCGCGTTCGGCCAGGTGACGCGCACCTTCGAGCCGCTGAACATCCCCCCGGCGCAGTTGTACGTGGCGCGCCCGCGCGCGGTGGCGTAAGCAGGATCGAAGTCGCTGGAGCGATCTCTCCGGCCAGGTGTGGAAGATCGTATGAAGTCGCCGCGGCAACCGCGGAAAGCCTCACCCCCGAACGGCTGAGAACGCCGTCCAGGGGTGAGGCTTCGGCCATGTGTCGGTTCACTTGAGCCGCGACCCGTCCAGGGTCTATCCCTCCTCGCACCGAGCCTTCGAAGCGCGCTCGAATTCTCCCCTCTCCCCGCTTGCGGGAGAGGGGCCGGGGGAGAGGGCAGCCGAGGCATGCGCCGGCCCAAGTCGAAACGCCCCGATCTGTCACCCAGCTCGACCACGAAACTAACTTCACGCACGGCACTAGCTCCCTTCCCCCGCGCAGTTTGCGGGGGAAGGGTTGGGGATGGGGGGCGCCCGCCTGCGCACCGCACTCGGTCTGATTCCGCCCGAAGTGCTCCTCCCTTCCGGCGCAGTTTGTCAGAGGCCGGGGCTAGAGGAGAGATCCCCTCCCGTCCGCCCCGTGTCGGCTGGTGTTCCGCGTTGACACCCGCCCGCACCACGGGGTAACTTTCGCGGAATCCACACTCCGTCCCGGACCCCCTTCCCGGAACCCAGAACCGCATTCATGGCCGAACCCCAGCGCCGCACGCTCATGGACGCCGCCGAGGTGGAGCGGGTCCTGGCGGGCATGGCCAAGGAGATCGTGCGCGTCACCGGCGGGCGCGACCTGCTGCTGGTGGGCATCGAGCGCCGCGGCGTGCAGCTGGCCGACCGGATCGCCCGCGCCATCTCCGGCGCGGGCGGCGAGGCCCCGGCCACCGGTTCGCTCGACATCACCCTGTACCGCGACGACCTGATGAGCGTGGGCCCGCGCCCCGTCGTGGGTCAGACGCGGCTGCCCACCGGCGGCATCAACGGGCGGCACCTGGTGATCGTCGACGACGTGCTGTACACCGGCCGCACCGTACGCGCGGGGCTCGACGAGTTGGCCGACTTCGGCCGGCCGGCGCGCATTTCCCTGGCCGTGCTCATCGACCGCGGCGAGCGCGAGCTGCCCATCCAGGCCGACGTGGTGGGGCGGCGGGTGGAGGTGCCCCGCGGCGGACGGGTGGAGGTGCTGGTTCCCGAGGTGGACGGCAGCCTGGGGGTGGAACTGGTTTCGCCGGAGGCGGCCGGCTGATGGCGCATCCGACGGTTCCCTACCTGGGCAAGGACCTGCTGGGGCTCGAAGGGCTATCCCGCGAGCAGATTACGGCCATCCTGGACACGGCCGACAACTTCAAGGAAATCTCCGAGCGGCCCATCAAGAAGGTGCCGGTGCTGCGCGGCAAGACCATCGTCAACGCCTTCTTCGAGAACAGCACCCGCACCCGCATCAGCTTCGAGTTCGCCGAAAAGCGCCTGGCCGCCGACACGGTGAACATCTCCAGCACGGGGTCGTCCGTCGCGAAGGGCGAAACGCTGGTCGACACGGCGCGGAACCTGGAGGCCATGCGCATTGACATGGTGGTCATCCGCCACGGCGCCTCGGGAAGCGCGCAGTTCCTGGGCGAGCGCATCGCCAGCAACGTCATCAACGCGGGCGACGGCAAGCACGAGCACCCCACCCAGGGGCTTCTGGACCTGCTGACCATCCGCGACCACCGCGGCCCGCTGGACCAGCTGAAGGTGTGCATCTGCGGCGACGTGCTGCACTCGCGGGTGGCGCGCTCCAACATCCACGGGCTGCGCAAGCTGGGCGCGCAGGTGGCCGTCTGCGGCCCCGCCACGCTGCTTCCGGCCTGCGTCGACGAGCTGGGCGTCACCGTCTTCCGGCGCATCGAAGAGGCGATCGAGTGGGCCGACGTGCTCAACGTCCTTCGCCTGCAGCTGGAGCGGATGAAGGGCGGCTTCATCCCCTCCCTTCGCGAGTACAACCGCGTCTTCGGCGTGACGCGCGAGCGGGTGGAGGCGGCCCCGCGCGACCTCCTGATCCTTCATCCCGGGCCCATGAACCGCGGCGTGGAAATCGACAGCGACGTGGCCGACGGGCCCCACAGCGTGATCCTGCAGCAGGTGACCAACGGCGTGGCGGTGAGGATGGCGGTGCTGTACCTGCTGGCCGGCAACGCGCCGGAGCAGTCCACCGCGGTGCGTTCCACGGGGAGCAGCGAATGAGGCCCCTGCTGATCCGGGGTGGCCGCGTGGTGGACCCCTCGCAGAAGCTGGACGCCGTCGCCGACGTGCTGCTGGCGGACGGGCGCGTCGCGGGCGTGGGCGAGCGGATCGACGTGCCGGAGGGCGCCGAGATCGTCGACGCCGCGGGCCTCGTCGTCGCCCCCGGGTTGATCGACGTGCACGTGCACCTTCGCGAGCCGGGGCAGGAGCACAAGGAGACGATCCGCTCGGGCGCGCGCGCCGCGGCGGCGGGCGGGTTCACCGCCGTGGTGGCGATGCCCAACACCGATCCGCCGGTGGACGATCCCGCCGCCGTCGGCTTCGTCCGGGCGCAGGGGATCGCCGCCGGCGCCGCGCGCGTGTTCCCCACGGGGTGCATCACCGTGGGGCAGCTGGGCGAGCAGCTCACCGAGTTCGGCGAGATGAAGTCGGCGGGCGCCGTGGCGGTGACGGACGATGGAAAGCCCGTCGTCAGCGGCGGGATGCTGCGGATGGCGCTGGAGTACGCGCTGACCTTCGACCTGCCCGTGGCCGTCCACGAGGAAGACCCCACGCTGTCCCGGCACGGGTCGATGAACGAGGGGATCATCGCCAGCCGCCTGGGATTGACCG
>NZ_DATBNB010000301.1 GCF_036554565.1 Longimicrobium sp.
ATCATGATCCAGCTGCAGGGCCCCGACATCACCGTGCTCAACCGGCTGGCGGAGCAGGTGCTGGGGCAGGTGCGGCAGGTGCCCGGCGCGGTGGACGTGGACCTGAGCACCAAGGGGCAGAAGCCGGAGCTGACGGTGGAGCTGAACCGCGGCCTGGCCGGCTCGCTGGGCGTGACGGCGGCGCAGGTGGCGCAGGCCATGCGCCCGGCGTTCGCGGGGATCGACGTGGGCGACTGGGTGGACCCGTCGGGCGAGACGCGCGACGTGTACGTGCGCTTCAACCCCGAGGCGCGGTCGCGCACGGCCGACCTGGCGCGGGTGCCGCTGGTGCTTCCCGGCGGCCCCGGCGGGCAGGCGACCACGCTGCCGCTGGGGCAGGTGGCCACCATCACGCGCGAGCTGGGCCCGGCGCAGATCAACCACCTTGACCGCGAGCGCGTCATCAACGTCGAGGCCAACACGCAGAACCGCCCGCTGAGCGAGGTGGTGGGCGACATCACTACCCGGCTGGAGTCGGTGCGTATGCCGGTGGGTTACCAGCTCACCTTTGGCGGCGACACGGAGGACCAGACGGAGGTGTTCGGGCGCATCATGTTCGCGCTGGGCGTGGCGGTGATGCTGATGTACCTGATCCTGGTGGTGCAGTTCGGCAGCTTCCTGGACCCGCTGGCGATTCTCCTCTCGCTGCCGCTGTCGCTGATCGGCGTGGTGCTGGGGCTGAAGATCGCCGGGAGCACGCTGAACCTGATGAGCATGATCGGCATCATCATGCTCATGGGCATCGTCGCCAAGAACGCCATCCTGCTGATCGACTTCGCCAAGTGGTCCAAGGAAAGCGGGATGAGCACGCGCGACGCGCTGATCGAGGCGGGCGCCATCCGGCTGCGCCCGATCCTGATGACCACCTTCGCGCTGATCGCCGGCATGCTTCCCGTGGCCCTGGGCCGCGGCGAGGGCGCCCAGTTCCGCGCGCCGATGGGCATCGCCATCATCGGCGGCGTGCTGACCAGCACCCTGCTGACGCTGCTGGTGATCCCCACCGTGTGGGAGCTGCTCGACGACATGCGCGAGGCCGTGCTGGGCCGCTTCCGCCGCACCCCCTCGGCGGGGCACGGCGGCGGCCATGGCGGGGGGGCGCACGGCGTGGACCGCGCCATCCCGGTGGAGCCCCGGCTGGTGGGGCGCGAGCCCGCGCACCAGGGCGATTGACCCATGCATCCCGCGCCGCGCACCCGCATCATGGTGCGCGGCGCGGGACGCCCCCGGCGGCGCGGGTGAATCCGCCGGAGCCGCCGCTCCCGTACCTGCGAGAGTCGGCGGAGCGAAGGGCCGGCCGGTGAAACGGGCCGGACGCAGCGGTGTATGAGGGCGTCCCCGGTGGTACGGGGACGCGGCCGGCGCCGAAAGGCCCGGGCGCTTTCTTCTTTCCAGGGTTCCATGCAGACGTCGCGCGAGGAGCCGGCCCCCGGGGCCGGCACCGCGGTTCTCGAAAAAACCAGGCAGCGGCGCACGCCGCGCCCTCACAGCTGGCCCGAGCGGCGGCTGGCCTCGGCCGGGCGCAGCGCCGAGCGGCTGCTGGAGCACGCCGGGGGGATGGCGACGCTGGTGTGGCGCACCCTGGTGTACCTGTTCACGGGGCGCATTCCCTTCCGCGAGTTCGCCAACCAGGTCTACTGGATGGGCGTGGGCTCCATTCCCATCGTCATGGTCACGGGGAGCCTGGCCGGCGTGGTGACCTCGCAGCAGGGCGGCTACCAGTTCACCGGCAACATGCCGCTGGAGTACCTGGGCAGCGTCGTCGCGAGCAGCATCATCCTGGAGCTGGGCCCCGTGCTGACCGCGGTGGTGCTCATCGGCCGGGTGGGCGCGCGCATCACGGCCGAGCTGGGCACCATGCGGGTGTCGGAGCAGATCGACGCGCTGTACTCGCTGGGCCGCGACCCGGTGCGCACGCTGGTGGCCCCGCGCATCGTGGCGGGCATCGTCTCGGTACCCATCCTGGTGGCCATCGCCAACCTGGTGGGGCTGTACGCGGGGATGATGGCCGCGCAGTTCACGGTGGGGCTGGGGCGGCAGTCGTTCTTCTACGGCGCCAGCCTGTTCTGGCACGACTGGGACATGTTCTACTCGCTCTCCAAGGCGCTGGCGTTCGGCTTCGTGATCCCGCTGGTGGCCTGCCACATGGGCCTGGCCACGCGCGGCGGCGCCGAGGGGGTGGGGCGCTACACCACGGCCGCCGTGGTGACCATGACGCTGGGCGTGCTGATCCTGGACGCCCTGTTCCCGCCCCTCCTGCTCAACTGAGGGAGGGCCGCGTGAACGACGTGATGGTGGACTACCGCGACCTGTACAAGTCGTTCGACCACCCGGTGCTGGCGGGGGTGGACCTGGCCGTGGGGCGGGGGGAGACGATTTCCGTCGTCGGCCACTCGGGCACGGGCAAGAGCGTGCTGCTCAAGACCACCATCGGGCTGATCATGCCCGACGAGGGCGACGTGGTGGTCGACGGGCAGTCGGTGTGCGGCGCCACCCGCCAGCAGATGCAGGCGCTTCGCCGCAAGGTGGGCTACGTGTTCCAGAACGCCGCGCTCTTCGACAGCATGACGGTGTTCGAGAACGTGGCGCAGGGGCTGAGCGACGAGGAGCAGCGCGGCCTGGGCGGCAAGGGGCTGATGGGCCGCGTGGTCGAGGCGCTGGAGCTGGTGAACCTGGAGCCCCGCAAGGTGCTGTCGAAGCTGCCCTCGCAGCTGTCCGGCGGCATGCGCAAGCGGGTGGGGATCGCGCGGGCCATCATCGGCCGCCCGCAGATCCTGCTGTACGACGAGCCGGTGACCGGGCTGGACCCGGTGAACGGCACGGTGGTGCACCGGCTGATCGCGCGGCTGGGCGCCGAGCTGGGGGTGACGTCCATCATCGTCACCCACGACATCGAGGGAACGCTCCCCATCAGCGACCGGGTGGCCATGCTGGACCACGGCTTCATCCGGTTCGTCGGCACTGCCGACGAGTTTCGCGACAGCGACGACCCGCTCGTGCGGGCCTTCCTGGAACGCGACGTACCCGACAACGACGAGCTACTGGTATGATCCAGCGCGCCGACGGCCGGGCGCCCACCGCGCCGGCCCATAGACTTTCCAACGACGACCTGCGGGCGATGGCTCCCATGCGTGCACCGCGACGCGAAATTCACGTCGGGCTCTTCGTGGTGATCGGCCTGCTGGCCGTGCTCACCGCCCTTTTCGCGCTCACCGACCCGGGCACCTTCCGCGGCCGCTACCACGCCTACACCGTGGTCAAGGACGCCGACGGCATCCGCAAGGGCGACCCGGTGCGGCTGAAGGGGGTGAACATCGGCCGCATCCGCGACTTCCAGATCGGGCCGAACGGCGTGCGGGTGAGCATGGAGTTCGAAAAGGAGTACCACGTTCCCGCGGGCTCCAGCGTGTCCATCGTCTCCGGCGGCATCCTGCAGTCCATGGTCGCCGAGATCCAGCCCGGCACCTCCACCGAGCGCATCGCGGACGGCACGGTGCTGCCGTACGTGGAAGAGGCGGGCTTCGCGCAGCAGGCGGAGAAAGTGGTGGCCAACTCCGACAGCGTGCTGGTCGCCGCCCAGGCGCTGCTCAGCCAGCGGACGGTGTCGGCGGTGGGAAACAGCGCGGTGGAGATGGAGCAGCTCCTCCGCCAATTGACGCTGCTGGCCACCGACCAGCGCAGGCAGCTGGCGCAGCTCACCACCAGCCTGAACGCCTCGGCGGCGGGGCTGCAGGGCGCCGTCTCGCAGCCGGAGCTGGCGCGGGCCATCGCGCGCACCGACTCCATGACCATCCGGCTGGACGCGGCCACGGGCTCGCTTCAGCAGGCGGGGCAGTCGCTTGCGGCGCTGACGGCGCGGGTAGAGGCGGGCGAGGGCACACTGGGCAAGCTGACGACCGACGACCAGCTGTACCAGAACCTGAACGCCGCGGTCACCAGCCTCAACCAGCTGACGGCCGACATCCGCGCCAACCCGGGGCGCTACATCAACGTGCGCGTGTTCTGACCGCGGTGACGGACGCCATTCCGGGCCAGATCCCGCCCTCGATCGAAAAGATCCTGCGGCGCTTCGCCACCCTGACGCCCGACATGACGCGGCAGGCGCTGGTGCAGTACGCCAAGAAGCTGCCGGACCTGCCGGAGCGGTTCGCGGGACTCGACGCGGCGCAGTTCCGCGTGCACGAGTGCCAGACGCCCGTCGCCATCTATCCCGAGGTGGTGGATGGCAGGATGTACTACCACGCCGACGTCCCCCGCGAGAGCGCCGCCATCCGCGCCCTGCTGGCCATGATCTTCGACGCGGTGAACGGCCAGCCGCCGGAAACCGTGCTGGCCATTCCGCCGGATTTCGTGCGCCAGGTGATGGGCAAGATCGGCCTTTCGGCCCGCGAGGCGGGGCTGGTGGCCATGGTCGAGCGGCTGAAGCGCGCCGCGCGGGAAGCGAAGCAGGCGTAGCGGGTGCTCCCCGCGCGGGCCATCCTCTTGCGTGGAAGGCCCCCGGACGCTCTTTTACGCCGCCCGCGGCGACCGCCGCCGGACGAGAACAGGGACGAGGGACCACGACGACGATGGCGTACGTTTTCCGGGGCCGGCCCGCGCCGGCCGCTCTGCTGCTGGCCGCCGCTCTGCTGGCCGGGTGCGAACCCGGCGCGCAGGGGGGCTACGCGAAGATCTCGTACCGCGGCGACCCGCAGGTGCCGTCGCACGCCTATCCCGAGCCGCCCACCGTGGTGCCCGGCACCAGCGTGGGCGCCGCCGCCGCCAAGGTGGTGCTCGCCAACCCGCCGGCCGGCGTCACCCAGGCCATGGTCGACGCGGGGCAGGCCTCGTTCGGCACCGTGTGCTCCGCGTGCCACGGGCAGAACGGCACCGGCAGCCCCGCGGGGCCCGCGCTCAACGACCGCGCGTGGCTGAACATCAGCGGGCAGTACCCCGAGATCGTCACCCTCATCAACAGCGGCGTCCCCAAGCCCAAGCAGTACCCGGGGATGATGCCGCCCAAGGGCGGCGGCGCCTTCGACGACGCCCAGGTGCGCAGCATCGCCGCGTACGTGTACGCCCTCAGCCAGCAGGGGGGAGCATGAGCCGCAGGGACAACGAGACCTTCCGCACCGTCGAGGGGCGCTACCAGTCGTTCGAAGAGGCCCACCCGAAGCAGCGCTCGCGGTCGGCGTTTGCCAACATCCGGCTTCCCGTGCTGAGCGACGAGGCCGAAAAGGGCGTCGGCACGGCGCTGGGCTTTGGGCTGGGGGCCCTGCTGCTGCTGCTGTGCGCCGTGTGCGTGGCCGCCTCGCGCAGCTGGGCGGCGCTGGACCGCTCGGGTGCCCAGCTGGCGTACGCCATCGCCGCGTTCTTCCTGCTGCTGGCGGGGCTGGGCGGCATCATCGCCACGTACAACCACATCTTCCGGGTGATCCCCGGCGACGGCGGGCACCACTAGCCCCGCACGTGGGGAAAGACGCCGGCCGGGCTCCCTCCGGCCGGCGTTTTTGCGGTCCGGAGCAGGGCACTGCGCGGCTTTGTGCACGCTGTTGAACGTGAGGGCGGGATGAGAGCGTTGACAATTCGCAAGCAGTGACGTATTCTGTGGCTCATCCCTGGAGTACATCCGCGCTTCGTGCGCTCACTGGTTTTCGGAGACCGCCCATGTCCCGTACTCGTTCGTCG
>NZ_DATBNB010000302.1 GCF_036554565.1 Longimicrobium sp.
CTCCAGCAGGAGGCTCTGGTACCCCAGGATGGCGTTGAGCGGGGTGCGGAGCTCGTGGCTCATCGAGGCGAAGAAGCGGTCCTTGGCCTCGGTGGTCCAGCGCAGCTCCTCGTTGGCGCGCTCCAGCTCGCCGCTGCGCTCGGCCAGCGCCCCGTGCAGCCGCGCGTTGCTGATGGCCACGGCCGCGTGCCCCGCCAGCGTGAGCGCCAGCCGGGTGTCGCGCGAGGTGATCTCGTAGGCGCGGCGGTATCCGATCACCAGCGCCCCGAACGTTTCTCCGAACAGCGCCAGCGGCACTCCCAGCGCCACGCGCATCCCCTCGGCGGCGTGAAAGGGCTCCGGGACGGGGCCGTCTTCACCCGCCCGCAGCGTCAGCGGCTTCCCCGCGTCGGTCACCCGCGCCGCGAACGGATCGTCCCCCGTGCCCTCGGGGGCGCGCAGCCCCGCCGAGGCCAGGGTGCGGATGCGCCCGCCCTGCCGGGCGCTCACCGTTACGTAGTGCGCGCCCAGCAGCGTGCGGGTGAAGCGCGCCACCATGTTCAGCACCTCGTCGGGGTCCAGCGTGCGGTTGGCCGCCAGCCCCAGCACGTGCAGCGCCTCGCTTTCTTCCGCCCGGCGCCGGTACGTTTCGCGCTCCTCCTCCAGCGCGGCGGCGCGCGCCGTCCGCGCGGCCACCTGGCCCAGGGCCGCCGCCAGGGGCTGCCACGCCGCCCCGTCCGCCGGGAACGCGCGCGGCGGGGCGATCAGCAGCACGGCACCCGCCGCGCCCGCGCCGGAGCCGTTTTCGGACAGCGGCAGCACGAGCGCCGAGTCGCCCGGATGGTCGGCGGCGTCTTCGGGAAAGGCGGGGGAGAGGGGATGCACCACGGGAGAGGGCGCCTCGCGGGCGGCGCGGGCCAGCTCGGCCGACACGCTCACCCCCTCGGGAACGGCGGCCCGGCGGCTTCCGGACCCGTCCACCCAGACCGCGCACGCCGAAACGTCGTCCGGCAGCGCCGCCGCGGCCGCGCGTACCGCGGAGGCCATGTCGGTGCTTTCGTACACGCGGATGATGGCGTCCCGAAGATCCATGGGCGCGGGGATGGGCAGGCGGCGGTGCAGCGGAAGCGCGGCCGAACGGGGGCCGCGGGTGTACGCTGCTGGGGCGAGTTCGCCCAAGGTAACTCAACCGGCGCGCGCGAACAATCCGTTTCCCTCGACGCGATGGCGCCTTGGACGCGCACGATCGCGCCAGCGTCCGAAACGACGATCGGCGCGGCCCGTGGGGCCGCGCCGATCCTGGCGTTCTTTCGTCCGCGCCCGGCGAGATCAGCCCGCGGGCTTGGCCTTGCAGGTGGCCGCGGTGATGGTGTAGTCCGCCGTGGCCGTGGCGCCGGAGGCCACCGTCACCGTGGGCGCGCTGGGGGTGGCGGTCACCGTCAGCGAATCGCCGTTGGTGTCGCCCACCACGGGCACGTAGGTCATGGTGTACGTGCCGGGCGCCGCGGTGATGCGGTAGCGCGCGTCCGTGCCCACGGTGGCGTTCAGCGAGTCGGCGCCGGCAATGGCGCGGGGGGTGAACGCCTGCACCGTTACAGCCGAGCCGCCGCAGGTGGGCAGCGTTACGCCCTGCGCCAGCGACACGGCGCCGCCAATGCCGCCCGCGAAGCCGACGCCGGTGGCGCGCAGCACCGGGTGCATCACCCACTTGCCCGAGTTGCCGGCCTGGTGCCCGAAGCTCTGCGTGACGTCGAAGTCCACCGTCATGATCGCGGACTCGCTCTCCAGCACCACGGCTTCGTCACCGCCCGGGAACTTCACCTTGATGCCGCTGGAGCAGCCCGACGGAACCTGCAGCTGGCCGGTGGCGGTGGCGCCGGCGGGCAGCTCGGCATCCTTCGTGGCGTACACGGTCCCCGTTTTGGTGACCACGTACGCCTGGCACACCACGAAGCGAAGCTCCGAGTAGCGTCCGGCGGGGACCACGGCCCCGTTCACCAGCTCGGCGGTGCGCCCGCCGGAAAGCGTCAGCAGGTCCACCCAGCCGGTGGGTGCCGTCAGCACGTCGTGGCGGCCGCCGGTGCTGTCGGCGGCGGAGCCCTGCAGGTAGATGCGGTCGATCTTGACCCACGCCTGCGCCAGGTCGCCGGGCGCATCGGTCAGGCGGATGGAAAGCCGGGCCTGGTCGCTCCCCGTTCCGCCATCGCACGCGGCGAGGGCCAGGGCGGCGAGCAGGGGAAGGATCCCCTTCGCGTTCTTGAACATGTGTCTGCTCGTCATCTCGGGTGTGTCGGCCGGTGATGTCCCGGCGCTTGCACAGTAGACGAGTCTCGCGCGCGGAGGTCACATGGGCGTGCCGCAACCGCAACACGCGACGAACCCTCCCGCGGGCAGGCCGTGGGAGGGTTCCGGCTTTCACTTCGAAGCACCCGATGTCATCCCGATGGAGCGGCCCCGGTGAACCTGCCGGTGCCCCATCCTTCGCAGCGACTGAGGGATCCGCCACACACCCGGCTGCTGTCCGCCTCACCAGGGCCGGCCTCCTTGCCACCACCCGCACCGATGCAATGGAGCGGCTCGCGGAATGTGTGGCGGATTCTTCGGTCGCTGCAGGCTGTCGCTCGCGTGCGAGCTGGTCCTGGCCGCTTCCTCAGAATGACAGCCGGCGCGACGCGCTATCCGTCCCAGCCGCCTTCTTCCTGCTCGCCCGCGTACATCCGGCGGTAGCTGTCGTAGCGCCCGGGATGGATGTGCCCCGCGTCCACGGCGGCGCGGACGGCGCAGCCGGGCTCGTGGGTGTGCGTGCAACCGGGATAGCGGCAGTCGTCCAGCAGGTTCTCGAACTCGGGGAAGTAGAAGTGAAGCTGGTCGCGGTCGATCTCCCACAGCCCCAGCTCGCGAAGCCCCGGGGTGTCGGCCACCCAGCCGCCGCACTCCAGCGGAATCAGCTGCGCCGTCACCGTGGTGTGCCGCCCCTTGTTCACGGCCTCGCTGATGGCGGAAACGCGAAGCCCCAGCCCCGGCTGCACCGCGTTCAACAGGCTGCTCTTTCCCACGCCCGACGGCCCGGTGAGCGCGGACAGCCGCCCGCACAGCGCCTCTCCCATCTCCGCCACACCCAGCCCCGCCTTGGCCGCCGTGTACATCACCGTGTAGCCGGCGCGCTCGTAGTGGGCAAAGATGGCCCGCGCCGCGTCGATGCCGATGAGGTCTACCTTGTTGACGATGATCAGCGGGGCGATGTCGCTGGACTCGGCGATCACCAGAAAGCGGTCCAGCATGCGCAGGTGGGGATCCGGCTTCGCGGCGGCGAAGACGACGAGCACCTGGTCGACGTTGGCCACGATGGCCTTGGGGCGCGGCGCCTTGCCCGGCGCCTTGCGGGCCAGCACGGTGGTGCGCTCGTGCACGTTTTCGATGGTCCAGGCCTCTTCCTCGCCCGTGCTCTCGCGCTGAACGTCCACGCGGTCGCCCACGACCACCTTTTCGCCGGTGCGCTGCTCGCGCTTCAATCGGCCGCGCAGCACCGCCTCGATCACCCCGTCCGGGGTTTCTACCTCGTACAACCCGCCCTGCGCCCTGCGAACCGTGCCCGTCAGCATGAAGCCTTCGATGGGAAAACGCCGTCCGCACCATGACGGCTTCGGGTGAAAAGACGACGGCACCCCTCCGGATGGAGAGGTGCCGTGAACGACCGTACCGGGAGCGGGTGGCCGCGCATCAGGCCGCGAACGAAGCCAGCGCGTCGCCCATCTCGCCCTCGCGCAGCCGCTTGAGCGCGCGGTCGCGCAGCTGGCGGATGCGCTCGCGCGTAACGCCCAGGATGTCGCCGATCTCCTCGAGGGTGTGCTCGCGCCCGCCCTCCAGGCCAAAGTACAGCTTCAGCACCTTGGCGTCGCGCGGCTGCAGCGTGCCCAGCGCCTTGTCGATGCGCTCGGACAGCAGCCGCTCCTCCACCTCGTCCTCCGTCTCGATGGCCGAGTCGGCCACGAAGCGGTCCATCAGCTGGCTGTCGTCGCTGTCGCCGATGGGGGCGTCCAGGCGGATCTCGGCCGCGTTCAGCGTCTGCAGGCTTTCGACGATGTCCACCGACAGGCTGGTGGCCTCGGCCAATTCCTGCGGCGTGGGATCGCGCCGAAGCTCCTGCTTCAGCCGCTCCCGCTCGCGGAAGATCTTGGCCAGGTCGCTGGCGCGGTTCAGGGGCACGCGCACGCTGCGCCCCTGGTTGGCCAGCGCCGACAGGATGGCCTGGCGGATCCACCACACGGCGTACGAGATGAACTTCACCCCCTGGTCGGGATCGAACTTCCGCGCGGCCGTCACCAGCCCCACGTTCCCCTCCTGAATGAGGTCGGCCAGGGAAACGCCGCGGTTCTGGTACTTCTTGGCGACGGAAATGACGAAGCGCAGGTTGGCGCGCACCAGCTCGGCGACGGCGATCTCGTCGCCCGCCTGCGCGCGCTTGCCCAGCTCGATCTCCTGCGGGGGGGTCAGCAGCGAGTGGGTGCTGACCTCCTTCAGGTACTGGTCCAGGCTGCTCTGGTCCTCGGCGGCGACGGCGAAGCCCGCGTCCAGGCTGGGTGCCTGCCGCTTGCGCTTGCGAGTTGCCTTTCGCTGCGTCGTAGCCATGTCGTCGTTCTTCACGTGCTCTTCCTGAAAGGTCCGCCGCCCGCGCGAGCGCGGATCGGTCCGGACTTGCAAAAGGTCTGCCGCAGGCCGAAACGAAGCCGCCCGGCGCTGAGAGAGCGTCCGGGCGGCGGCTGCATCTGCGCGTGGCGGTTTGCCTACGCGCTTCGCGTGCCGCCCCCTGGCCCGCATGCCGCCGCCACGGGCATGCGAAGCCGTACCCGGATGGAGCCGGGCAGGTCCGTAACGCCGTGAGGGTGCAGGCAAGGCATGCTGAAAACGCCAGAAGGTTGGGGTTTGTGACTGTTGGGGCGCACAAGGTAGAGCGCCCCGCCCGGCCCGTCAACGGCCCCGCCGTGCATCTTTCGCGGGGCGCCGTCCGGGGCCGACGGGTCATACCGAGCGGCCCGGCGAAGGTTCCTCCCTTCGTGGCGGCTCCCGTCGGGTGCTCCCCGTGGGCTCCGTACGGATCGCGCCGGCCGCGGGTTTCTCGTGGGTCGATCGACCCGGGTGATGGCGGAAACCCGGTCCGCCCGCTGCACGTACTCCCCTCGTCGCCCGATCTCCATCCAGAAAACCCGTCTCCGGAGACGTTGATCCCATGCCGCCCAAGGCCGCCGCACGAATCCGCACTCTCCCCGCCCTGCTGGCCGCGCTCGCGCTCGCCACCGGCGCGTTCGCGCAGACCGCGCCGCGCGCCCAGGTGATGGTCCTGGGCACGCCGCACTGGGACAATCCCGGGCAGGACTACAGCAACACGCAGGTAGACGACGTCCTGGCCGAGCGGCGCCAGACGGAGATCGCCGCCCTGGCCGCGGCGCTCTCCGAGTTCCGGCCCACCCGTATCGCGGTGGAGGTGCCGGTGGCGCGCGACTCGGCCATTAACGCGCGGTACCAGGCGTACCGGCGGGGAGAGATTGCGCTGGGGCGCAACGAGGTCGACCAGATCGGCTTTCGCCTGGCGCACATGCTGGGGCACCCGCGGGTGTACGCCGTAGACCACCGGCAGGACCTGGACGTGGCCGGCGTGCTGGGGTGGGCCGCCCGCAACGGCCAGGCCGACGCCGCCCAGCGCATTGGCGCGATGATCCAGCAGCTGGTGGCCGAAAAGAGCGCCGCCGTCGCCAATGCCTCACTGGGCGAGGTGCTGCGGCGGGAGAACAGCCCGGCCGCCGACAGTCTGGAGTCGCTGTACCTGCACTTCGTCCCCATCGGCAGCGACACGTCGTTCATCGGGGCGCAGATGGTGGCGGACTGGTACGCGCGCAACCTGAAGATCTTCGCCAACGTGACCCGCGTGGCGCGACCCGGCGAGCGCGTGCTGGTGATCATGGGCACCGGCCACGGCCCGCTGCTGCGCCGGTACGTGGACGAGCACCCCGACTACGACCTGGTGCACGCCACCCCGTACCTGGAGCGCTTCCGGCCATCGCCATCGCGGTAGGCGCGCGCTGGGAATATGGAGAGCGGGGCGGGGTTCCTTGCCGGGACCCGCGCCCCGCTTCACTTTGCGTGCTGTGCATCCCGCCGTTCCCCACTTCCCCGCTCCGCAATGAAGCTTTCCGTCGACCGCGCCCTGCGAGCCATCTGGCTGGCCATCGGCGTGCTGCTGCTCGGGTTCCTGCTGGTGTTCGCCGTGGTCGCCGTCACGGGGTGGGTCCGCACGATGGGCGCGGACGAGGCCGCCGTGCGCGTGGCGAGGGAGAGTGGGGAGCCGCGGCAGGAGGCGCGTGCGGTGCGGGTGGGCATGCCCGACTCCATTCGCGGCAGCACGGCCATGATCGCGATGGTGGGGAACGGGCAGGCATACCAGAGCCACTACCGGGGCGACAAGGAGCAGCCGCCGGTGAACGTGGTCTTCCTGGACGACCAGGGCGCCCGCCTGCTGCTGGACAGGCCCGCCTACATCGGCGAGGTGCGGTATCCACGCCCCCGTGATCCTTCGGCCAACGCATCGCAGGACTGGATTTCGTACCAAATGGCGATGGAGGACGGCAACGGCAACGGGCAGCTGGACGACCGCGACCCGCGCTGGCTGTACGTAACGGACCTGGAGGGCCGCAACCTTCGCCCCGTGATCCGGCCCCCGATGCGGCTGCTGGAGTACCATGCCATCGGGCCCGGCCGCATCCTGGTCTACGCGCTGGAGCCGCCGCAGGGACAGCAGGTGCCGGAAGAGCGCATGCGCCAGCGCGCGTTCGTCTACGAGACGGCCACGGGCAAACTGCTCCCCTTTACCGCGCTGGACGCCGCGACCGACCGCGCGGCGAGCATCCTGGCGCGCTGAACTTCATGAGGAGGTCCACGATGGCGAGGGCGACCTGGAACGGGGCGGTGATCGCGGAAAGCGATGCGTATGAGGTGGTGGAGGGCAACGTGTACTTTCCGCCCGGCGCGGTGCGGCACGAGCACCTGCGTCCCACCGAAACCCACACGTTCTGCGGGTGGAAGGGCACGGCCAGCTACTACAGCGTGGTGGTGGACGGGCAGGAGAACGTGGATGCTGCGTGGTACTACCCGGAACCCAAGGACGCAGCGAAGAACATCGCCGGCCACGTGGCGTTCTGGAAGGGCGTCGTCGTGGAGAAGTAGACGGGCGGCGGCGGCGACGGGCTCGGGGCGTTTCGACCGAGGCCGGCGCATGCCGCGGCGCCCCCCATCCCCAGCCCTTCCCCCGCAAACCGCGCGGGGGAAGGGAGCCAGCCCGGTGTGCTGCCCGAGGTAAAGCGCGAGCACCCGGCCCGCCATGTTGTCATCCCGACGGAGCGGCCACCCCGAACCTTCGGCCACACCGTAGACGGCAGCGACCGAGGGATCCGCCACACACTCCGCAGGAACCCTCGAGGGCCGCGGGAACACCCTTCTGGGGTTCGGGTGCGCTTCTACTGGCGCCGGCGCATGCCGCGGCGCCCCCATCCCCAGCCCTTCCCCCGCAAACTGCGCGGGGGAAGGGAGCCAGTGTGGGGCGTCGCCATAACTCCTTGCAACACCATAGCCTGTCATCCTGGAGGCCCAGGCGCACCCTGTCTGCCCGCAGCACATTCCTCGCGGGCCGAAGGATCTAGCCTGAGCCACGTACAAGCCCGGGCGCGGCAGCAGTCACCTGTGCAGAGGCCGCGACGTCAGAGCGTTTCGAACTGGGCCGGCGCATGCCGCGGCGGGGGGGGGGGG
>NZ_DATBNB010000303.1 GCF_036554565.1 Longimicrobium sp.
AATCGGACGTGGGGCTGCTTTTGAGCGGCGGGGAAGATGCGCGGGCCGTGCTCGGCGCGATGCCGCATGGCGTCCCGGTTCGCGGCTTCATCTACGCGGAGGCGGAGCGGCGCGAGGTACGCGCCGCTCGCCGCGTGGCCCGAGCCTACGGCGTGCCGCTTACCTTTGCGCCGCGCCCGCCGGGGCACGACCTGCTGCACATGGAGACGGTAGCCGCCATGGTCGGCACGCAGAACGAGTTCGTGGACGTGCACGGTTACGGCCTGCACGCTACCCTGGCACTCGACCGCCTTCCCGTGGTGCTGGGCGGCTTCTCGTCCGACGCCCTCCTCAAGGCCGACAACGTGCCGCCCAAAGCTTCGCAGCGGGTGCGGCGTGGCGGCCAGGCCGGGTTCCGCACGCTGCGCCCGCCTGCGCTCCCCGGCGTCCGCCCCGAGCTGCTGGCCGAGGCGATGGCCCGTCGCGACGCGTATCGCCGCTCGCTCACGGAACTGCGCCCAGCGTCGGCGGACGAATGGTCGTTCATCTACCCGTTCAGCATGCGGAAGTACGCGGCCAACCTGCACGGGAACCGGCGGCTGTGGCGCAGCCACGAGCCCTATATGGGCAACCCGGTCGTGCGGATTGCCACCGCGGTGCCGCAGTCGTGGAAGGTGGGCCGGCAGATGTTCTACCGGGCGGTGCGTCCGCTGCTGGCCCGCTCCTGGCACGTGCCGCACACCCGCAACCGGCTGCCGTACTTTCCGCCAGCGGTGAACGCCGCCGTGCGTCCGCTGCTGGGCGCCGCGCGCGGCTTTCGTGCCCTCGCCACGGGGGAGCTGCGGGTCAACCAGGAGTCGTGGCCCGTCTGGGCCGAACTCGTGCAGACGGGGTGGATGGGCGACGCCGAAGCGCGGCACCCCGCCGCCGAGTCGCCCATCGCCGCCGTTTTCGCGCCGGGCACGGATGCCGCCGCGGCGCGGACGAACTGGCCGCCGCTCAGCCGCCTCGCGCTGCTGCAACTCGCGTATCTGACCCGCCGATGAAGAACGACGTGAACGACGCCGCGCCTGCACCCCGGCCGGGGAAGAAGCCCCGCTTCGCGCACCGCCTGGAGTTCGGTCTCACGCGCAGCCTGGAGGCGGCGGTAAGCTCGCTTCCCGAGGGTGCGGCGGACGACTTCGGCGCGGGGCTCGGGCGGATGGCGTACCGGCTGAAGCTGCGGCGCGACGTGGTGGAATCCAACCTCCGGCTCGCCTACCCGGCCGCCGACCCTGCGTGGATCCACGCGACGGCGCGGGCCTCGTACGAGCACCTGGGCCGCGAGGCGGCGGCCATGCTGCGGCTCGCCCGGCTGGACCGGCAGGCCGTCATCGACCGCACCGACGTCACGGGCGACTGGCCCAAGCTGGAAGCCGCGCTCGCTGGTGGGAAGGGCGTGCTGCTGGTGACCGGCCACTACGGAAACTGGGAGCTCGCCGCCGCGGCTGTGGCGGCTCGCGGCATCCCCATCGCCGCGATCGTACGCCGCCAGGGCAACCCGCTCTTCGACGCGCGGCTGACCGCCACGCGCGAGCGGCTGGGCGTGCAGACGATCTCCCAGCGCGAGGCACCATCCCGCGTTCCCCGCTTCCTGCGGCAGAACGGCGTCGTGGGCATCGTGGGCGACCAGGACGCGCGGGGCGCGGGGATCTTCGTTCCGTTCTTCGGGCGTCCGGCGTCCACGCACCGGGGACCGGCCGTGTTCTCCCTGCGGTTCGGCGCTCCCGCGTTCGCCTGCGTCGCCCGAAGGCTGCCGGGACCGGGCGTGCGCTACCGAGTTTCCGGCCAGCAGGTGGACGTGCCGCGGACGGGCCGGCTGGACGACGACGTGGAGGCGCTGACGGCCGCTCTCGCTGCACGCCTGGAGGCCGAAATCCGCGAAGCGCCGGAGCAATACTTCTGGTTCCATCGCCGGTGGAAGAGCAAGCCGCCGGTCGAGGGGCAGACGCCGTTGCCGGCCGCGCCGGACGAATGAGCGACTTCCTGTTCTCCACCCGCCAGCGTCCGCCCGGCGAACTGCAGTCCGCGCTCGCCCGCTACCTGTCGCACGTGTCGGTTTCCATAGAGGAGCGGCACGGGGCGTGGGGATCGCTGGCCGTGGCGCGCGCACACCACGATCCCGCGGACGTGCTGGTGGAGGAGGACGGCTGGTTGAGCGTGCTGGTCGGCGAGCCGGTCGTCCATGGGGAGGGGGAGCCGTCCGCACGGTCGCGCGTGGGGGAGCGGCGGCGGGCGGTGCACCGGCTGCTGAAGTCCGAGCCGCGCTGGGCGTGGGAGCGGTCGATCGACAGCGGCTTCGCGGCCCTCGCGATCGATACGGCCGGTGGCGGGATGGTGCTGACGGACATCGCCTCGTTTGTGCCCGTGTTCGTCGCGCGGGTGGCGGATGCGGAGCTGGTGATCGGCACGCACGTGGACGCGGTGGCGCGCGCGGCGGGGCGAGGACGTGACATCGATCCCGTCTCCGCCGCCGACCTGGCGATCAACCTCACCTGCACCTTCCCGCACACGCTCTACCCCGGCGTGGAGCAGTTTCCGCCAGGTACCGCACGCCGATTCCGATCGGACGGCTCCTGGGATGAGGCGCACGCGTACTGGCGGCCCGTCGAGCGCTCCGCGTACCGAACGGTCGATGAAGCGGCGGAGACGCTGCGGGCGGCGGTCGTCGGTGACGTCCGCGCCGCGTGTGAGGGCGCCGGCGAGGTGGGGCTGCTGCTGAGCGGGGGTGAGGATGCGCGCGCCGTCCTCGGCGCGGTGCCGCCGGACGTGCAGGTGCGCGCGTTCGTTTACGCCGACTGGCAGAACCGCGAGGTGAAGGTGGCGCAGGCTGTGGCGCGGGCGTACGGCGCCACGTGCACCTTCGGGCCGCGCGAGCCGGATCATTACGTGACCGGGCTGGAGCCGGTGGCGCGGATGATCGGCAGCCACAACAACTTCATGGACGTGCACGGGTGGGGATTCCATGAGCGGCTGGGCATCCGTGACCTTCCCGTGGTGCTCGGCGGCCTGTCATCGGACTCGTTCCTCAAAGCCGAGCACGCGCCCGCCACCGCCTCCGACGTCGACCGCTTCGAACTGCCGAACGCGGAGGTCATCCGTCCCGAGCTGCGTGAAGCCGTTATCGAGCGGAGGCTCCGATTCCGCCGCTGGCTGGCGGAGTTCCGCCCGAAGACTGCGACGGAGTGGGAGAAGCTGTGGCCGTTCACGCAGCGGAAGCACTCGGCGAACGTGCACGGCAACCGCCGCCTGTTCGCCGCCCACGAGGTGTATCACGCCGTCGCCGTCGTCACGCTCGCGGCGTCGGTACCGCAGGAGTGGAAGTACAACCGCAAGCTCTTCCACGCGGCAATGAAACCCCTGTTCCGCCGCTCGTGGTACGTGCCGCACTCGCGGTGGCGGTTCCCGTTCTTTGGGCATGCGGCCAACCTGCCGCTCAGCGCCGGGCTGCGGATCACCCGCGGCGTCCGCGCCTTGGCGACGGGGCAGGTGAGGGCGCGGCACCAGCCCTGGCCCAAGTGGCGCACCGTCGTGCGCTCCGCCGCCGCCGAGCGCATCCAGCGCGAACGCCCCGCGTGGGAAACGCCGCTCCGCGACATCTTCGTCGATGCCCCGGGGGACGAGCTGCAGGCCGGCGTGCGCCAGTGGCATCCGCTCCGCGAACTGATGCTGATGCAGCTGGCCTACCTCGCCGAACGAGCGGCGGAGTAACGGCATGAGCGAGCTCCGCTGGCCCGCGCAGAACATCTGCATCGTCCTGCTCACGGGCTTGGGCGACGTGGTGCACGGCCTGCCGTTGGTGAACGCGCTCAAGGACGACGATCCCACGCGCCGCATCACCTGGATCGTAGAGCCGATGCCCGCGCCGTTGCTGACGCCGCATCCGTCCGTGGACGAGGTGATCGTCTACGAAAAGAAGCGTGGACTTCAGGGCGTATTGGACCTGCGCCGCGAGTTGGCGGGACGGAAGTTCGACCTCACGTTGAACCTGAACGTGTACTTCAAGAGCGTGTGGCCCACGGTGCTCTCCGGCGCGCCGCACCGGCTCGGATTCGATCGGGGCCGGTCGTTCGAGGGGGTGTGGATGTTCAGCAACCACCACCTGCAGCGCCGGCCGCGCGCCCACACCCAGGACATGTTCCTGGAGTTCCTGGAGGCGCTGGGGCTGCCCGTGCCGACCGGGCTGGAGTGGCGCATCCCCATCACCCCGGATGAACGGGCGGCGCAGGCGGCGTTCTTCGGGGAGCTGGATGGGCGGCCAGTGGCGGCAATCGTCCCCGCGACGGCGAATCCAAAGAAGGACTGGTACGCGGACCGCTGGGCGCAGGTGGCGGACGCGCTGGACCGCGACTTCGGGTTCCAGGTGACCCTCGTGGGCGGGCCGGGCGCGCGTGAGCAGGCGATCGCGCGCGAGATCACCGAGAGGGCGGCGACGAAGCCCGTGTGGGCGCTGGCGGATGGGATTCGCCGCCTCGCCTGGCTGCTGGACGGCAGCTCGCTCGTGCTGGGGCCCGACACCGGCCCGGTGCACATCGCGCGTGCGATGGAAAAGCCGGTCATCGGGCTGTACGGGCACACCAACCCGTGGCGGGTGGGGCCCTGGCGGAAGTACCAGGACCTGTGGATCGACACCTACACCGATCCCGGCGCGCAGCCCGACCCCAGCGGCTGGTTCCCCAAGCTGGACCGCATGGAGCGCATCACCCCCGATGACGTGCTCGGGAAGGTTCAGCGCGCGGTGGACCAATACGCGGCTCTCACCCCGCCGCGCTGGGGCGACTGACGTCGCGGCAACAACGGCCCGAAGTCCGCCTTCGCGGACTGCACGCGAAGCCGAGTGCGCGTGGCCAGCGGAGGTGCAATCGCAGTCTCCCC
>NZ_DATBNB010000304.1 GCF_036554565.1 Longimicrobium sp.
AGGCAGACCGGGTGCGGCACTAGGCGGCTGCTAGGCCGCTTGGCGCGGCAAATCCGCCGGGGTAGATTCCATCGCGTCAGGCGTCCGTCTCCACCCCAGTCACAGCCCCGGCGGTGCGATGCACAGAACTCGAACGTTCAAGCAAACGAAATTCCCCCCTGAAGTGCTCAGGAAAGGGCACGAACAGCTACATGGCATCCTCCCGAAACTGGAGGATGAGGCGCGTAATTCGGATTTTCGTGTGTCTGTTGACTATGATGAGGCGTGGACGCATGACACGGAAGCGGAGTTCTTTGCCGACTACAGGCGCGACCACGATCAGAGTACGTATGAACGGTCTTACTATCAGGAGCGAACGAGATACTGGCTTCGCGTGTCGTTTAACTACGGCAAGACAGACGTGACCGTGGGCGCTAAGACCCGCGCCGAGATCGAACACGTCATGCAGGTGTTCGAAGACTCCGCAGAAAGCGCTAGACTACCAGACCCCCCCCGGCCTGCGGAGCCGCCCCCAAGCCGCCCGACTATCTTCATCGGTCATGGGCGTGACCCGCAGTGGCGGGATCTGAAGGACCATCTAGCGGATAAGCATCAGTTGGACGTTCAAGCGTACGAAAGCGGCGCGCGAGCAGGGCACGGCATCCGTGACATTTTGGACGATCTAGTTCGGACCAGCAGCTTTGCCGTGCTGATCCTGACGGGGGAAGACGAAATGGCGGGCGGTGGCATCCGGGCTCGGCAAAACGTCGTCCATGAACTCGGCCTCTTCCAAGGAAAGCTCGGGTTTACCCGCGCCATCGCGCTGCTTGAAGAGGGAACGGAAGAGTTCTCGAATATCCACGGAATCAACCAAGTCCGATTCGCGAAGGGCAACATCCACGCGACGTTCGGGGAAGTGCTCGCCACAATCCGGCGCGAGTTTGGCCCCGGTTGAACGAGCCGGCGAAGGAACAATTTTGCAAATTACAGAGCACAGCCACTTCGTCCCACGTCGGTATCTCGCCCGCTGGTCCACCGACGGGATTCACGTGTGGGAGCATAAATTCGCCGTCCCACACGAGAACTACCCTGTGTGGCGGCGTGCGCCGCTCCGAGAAGCGTGCGCACGTCGGAACCTCTATGAAGCGCATCTTGAAGGGTTCGAGCGGGACCACTTCGAGAAATGGTTCAATCTGGAGATTGAGACTCCCGCCTACGCCGCCTTGGACCGGCTCGAAGCTGGTGCGGGATTGTGCGGCAATGACACGGAGGCGCTGGTGCGGTTCGCCGTTGCCCAAGACCTCCGTACCCCGAAAGATTGGAACCGCTACGACGCGTGGCAGACACACGTGCTTCCGTCAGTAATGGAGCGGATCGTAGAAAAGACCGTGCGGAAATTCAAGCCGGGACTGCCATATGAGCGGGAGCGGGAGCCGCTGCCGACAGATGAGCGGCGGTACGTCGAAACGTCCCTAACGCCAACTCCCGACGGCGTGCTTGTCGAGATGTCCGTCTCGGTCGGAAGTACGGCTTGGGTTCAGCGCACAAAACGTATGGTGCGCGAGTTGACGCCCAAGGCGGTACACTCCCGGTGGCACATTATCCGACCGCATCCCGGCCGCTCATGGCCAACTTGCGATCACCCGCTGGTCCGCTTCGAGGAACGCCAAGGATTTGCGATTCATGGTACCGGCTGGTTGCGTAAGAACACGGAAATTTTCCTTCCATTGAGCCCGCAACTCGCATTGTACACAAAGGTGGGATCAAAAGCCCCCGTGCCCGGAGTCATGAATGTTCTACGAACGCATTTCTTCGTCCGGCTGATTGTCGGTCACACGGACCGCAGCGTCTTTTCCAACTACCCGAACTACAAGTGGGTTGAATGGGAGAAGCGACGGTACGTAAACCGCGAAAGGTTCAACGCCTACCGCTGAACAAGGCTGGACATCCCCGCACACAAAAACGCAGAGCGCCCCCGGCGAGTTGTTCGCCCGCCGACGCGCGCGGTTTCAGCTTCCAGCGCCGGGAGTGCGGCACGGGCGTCGGATTCGCGGCGGCGGTCCCCCCCGCGCATTCCGGCCCGCATTTGTTCGTGGTAGTCCGCGAGCGTTTCGGAAAGCTCGCGGGCCTCTCGCCGGCTGGCTTCCCTCTCACTCCGGAGTGCGTCGATGGCCCCTGTGGGGTCCTGCACCTGGGGGGTCATACGGCGAACCCGCGTGCAGCGAGCTGAGAGGCCACGTCGGCGCGCTGGGGGGCAGCGTCGCGCTCACGCTGGGCGGTCAGTTCCTCGCGAAGCTGGTAGAGCTGCGCCCCGAGCTGCTGGTCGTCGGCGCTCGTGGCGCGGAACGTGGCGGGCAGTGTGCCCGCGTAAGTCTTCGCGGCCTCTGCGATCAACGGCAGCTCGCCGGGGACCCGGCCGCCACGGTCCTCCCGCTGGGCCAGATCGGCACAAAGGCCGGGGTCGATGCCGTTGGCCGCCAGTTCGGCAGCGAATCGCAGGCGTCGGGCGAAAGCATCAGCGGCCATCGGTTTCTCCGTTCGTGTGTGCCGCCAAGGCTCCCGCCCCGCCGGCAGCGATGAATCGTTCCAGCTCGGCATCTGCAACCCGCAGCCCACGTGAGCCCACGCGGACCGCCCGCAGCTCACCGCCCGCGACCAGCCGGTAGGCCGTGCGCAGTCCGATGCTTAGCCGCTCGGCCACTTCTGGAATCTTCAGCACGCGCCATCCTCCGGGTTTCAGGGAACGAAAAAAGCCCCCGCTGCCGACGATCCCAGGTCCGGACGGCGTGAGCCATCCGGGTCCATGGATTCGTGTTGGCAGCGAGGGCAAAAAGGGTCCGGTCCTCGCCGGTGGGCGGCTTTAGAGCCCGCCCCGCCCGCCTCCTAAGAGGTCGGACGATATGTCGCGCCCGATCCTGCCGGGCACGGAGATACATTAGCGGCGCACCGGGCCTTAGTCAAGGGCCTCGCTGGGGCCTAACTCATTACTAAAGAGTAGTTTACGCTATCGCAGTGGCTGGTCCGCGCGGCTGGATCGCGAGCCTCCGACGTTCGCCCCGGCG
Organism: Longimicrobium sp.; assembly: GCF_036554565.1. Taxonomy (NCBI): domain Bacteria; kingdom Pseudomonadati; phylum Gemmatimonadota; class Longimicrobiia; order Longimicrobiales; family Longimicrobiaceae; genus Longimicrobium; species Longimicrobium sp. The sequence continues at coordinate 3,042 of NZ_DATBNB010000304.1, forward strand.
CGCCTCTATTTCAGCCCGAACAGGCCTAACGAGACTTGGGTGGCGAGCGCCTTGAACACCTCGAACGACGCGGACCCGCTTTTCTCCTTCACAAGTTCTTTCGTCCGGTTCCAGACCGTCTCGTTTCGGGTAGTGTCGAGAAATTCATGTCCCGCCCACGTCAGCCGCTCAACCGTTCCTTGCAGTGCTCCGCGCCCCTCGTATCGCGCGAGGTTCGCGTCAATGAAGCCGGCTTCCTCCAACAGCGCGAAGTGACGAGCCACCGTCGGTTCGTCGTACCCTTCGAAAGCAGAAGAGGTAACGCTGAAGTCTGGTGCGGCCTCTGCGCGCAGCAGGATAAGCCGGACTAGTTCGAAGTCACGTTTCATTCTTTGTCTCTAGGAGCGGTTGGAGAGGGTACGGCGCGGGTACGCGTGCGCGTGCTACGGTACAGCATGCGGCGCAGCGCTCGCAACCAAAGGAACGGACTTCCACCCGTTTGGTTGCGGCGGGTCCGCGCGCGCAGGTACTATCTGTGTCTTAGTGCCCGACCGCACGCAAACACCCTCTACGGCGCGGAGTCACATGCAGTTTTGGCGCATGCAGATGCACCCCTCTGACCCTGCGAACGCGATGCGGTACGCTGTGGAGAGCATTGCCGCCGGGTTCATCGGTCTGGACTTCGCGGGAGACGTGGGCGACCTGCGCCGTGTCCAGAGAGAGTCCCTGCCACCCGGCCAGACCGACTACCACGATTTTGCGAATCGGATGCAGAGGGGCGACCGGGTGCTTGTGATGGTGCACCACTTCCCGTTCGCGGTAGTCTCAGTCGCGGGGGACTACAACTACGTGGCAACCCCGGAGCCGGAGTTGGGGGTGTGGTTCCGGCACTTCCGCCGCATCGACAAGGGCGCTACGAGGTACTACGCCGACCGGATCACGAACGCGAAGGCTTGGCAGCCGATCACGATGACGGATACCATCTCCATCCTGAAGGACCCCACAGGTCAGACGTACCAACTGATCGAAGGTTGGAGCTGATCGCGGCGCGTCCGTCGGACCGTCCGCCACACGGAGCTACCCTCCCACTCATTTGCGCACACCCGCTTTCGCTTGCAGCGCCGGCATGAGCAGGGGGTGCCGATGACCGTCCAATTCGCTTTTCAAGTCCGTCGCTGCCGCGTTCAGTGATTCGAAGACACTGCCGATCAGTTTGTGGGCGTCGGACGAGTTGTCGACCACCTCTTCAGGTAAGAACTTTGCTTCTGCTGCGTTCCCTGAAGCCGAGATAAGGTGCTGAGCGACGGACGCCGGCAGTACCGCGAAGTGCTTCGTATAGAGGTTCCGGGCGTCTATCTCAATTCGTTCCATCTCACGCGCCATCCTCGCGGTTGCGTCCCACCAATCCATATCTGGGAAGCTGTGTTCGGGGAGAAGTCCTTGTGCGAGGGAAAAGATTTCCTCACACGCTGTGAGCTGCCTAGTCAGGTACGTCTCCGACAACCGAATGCGCGCCCGGTGCCCTTCGATGTCGTGCTGATTCATGTTCCGAATGGCTTCCAACTCACGCTCGTGGGCCTCACGTTGTCGCTGCAATCTTGCGTCGATCCATCGCGAGCAGCGTGAAGAAGCCCGTGACCAGGGCCGCGATCACGGCTGACGAAAACAGCATTTGCGTCCAAGTAGGCTGCGTCTGCATTGATGGGGACGGGGATCGGGTTTGAAGCAAATGGTGAGAACCAGCGGATGCACGACGATAGGGGGCCACGTGCGCGGTTGCAACAACCGTTCACGCCGGCATCCCTACTCGGCAGGCATGGGCACGGGACGGGCGCGGGACTCGCACGGGACACGGGACAAGCTGTCCCGCGCTCACAACCCCCCGCGCCCGAGTAGCTTAGGCGCGTAAATAGCTATCTACGCTATATTTAGGTTACTATCTAGTAAGCGGTGTGTTGCGGCGGCAGGTCGTGGAAGGGACTCATAATCCTTAGGTCCCAGGTTCGAATCCTGGTGGGCCCATTGTAAATCCTGCCCCCGCAAGCACCTGTGCTTGCGGGGGCAGGGCCGTTCCGTACCAGGTGCGCCGTCAGGGCGAAACGGTGATAGCCAACGGAAACGCGGCGCCTACCCCCGGCGTCCCCGCTGACGGGGATGCGCAACTGTACGTTCCCGGGCGGTGCCGGCGCGCCCTCCGGTCCAGGCGTGTCCCACAACTTGGAGGAAGCGCAATTTTACTTCAACGAAGACCAGAACTTCTCAACCGCACCGTGACACTGGGCGCGCGGAAAGTATTGTGGCTGCGAAGCGTATGTGTTAGCTTGTCGCAGGTTCCTCACCCGGGCCGCGGCGCGACCGGCATCATGCCGGCTCCGCACTGCATCCGCAGCCCCATCGCAGCAATCGCTGCTCCCACGCCGTCCTGTCGACCCCCCATGCGCGCTCCAGTTACTGCCCTCCTGGTCATCCTCGCCTCGGCCGCGTGTGCTGATGCGGAGCCGACCAGCGTGCCGCGCAATCCGAAGCCCGGGCCCAATGTTCCCCTGCCCCTGGGCGTGTACGAGTTCACCGTCACCGGCATCAGCGGGGCCGAGCCGATCGCCAGCGTCAAGGCGATCGACATGCCCATGCCCAGCGTGGGCGGGGTGAGCGCGTCGATGTCGGCGGTCAACGGGTTCAACATGGAGGAGGTGAGCACCAACTCCGTTTCCGAGGGCGGCCGCGGGCGCGGGTACCGCTACGTATCGGTGAACATGCGGGTGCGCAACACCAGCGGCCTGCCCCTGAACAACGTCACCTTCATCCCGGTCACCGGGGCGGGCGCCATCGCCGGCACCCCGTTCGTGAAGATGCTGAAGTTCGACGGCACGCAGGCCGACACGCTGGTGGCCAAGAAGACGGTGCCCAGCGGCGTGGTGACCATCACCGACAACGGTGAGATGCGCAGCCCCCAGCAGGACGTGCTTCAGGTATTCGACGAGGCCGAGGTGGCCGCCATCCCGCTGCCGGTGGGCGTAACGGGTATCTTCCCCTACGGCTTCGTCATGCGCAGCAGGCTGTCGACGGAGAACCGGGCGATCCCCGCGACTCCCGAGCCGAACCAGTTCGACGGGCTGCTCACCTACTCGTTCCGCATTCCTCTGCAGCGGCACGACGTGGGCACCACCAACGGAGCCACCAAGGACGCCTTCACCTTCACCTTCCGCATGATGGCGGTGCAGGACACCGAGGTGCGGCTGACGGAAAGCATGGAGGAGGGGCAGGACACGTCCGCGGTTCGCCGGCTGCACGAGCGCGCCGCCGCGATGGGCGCCACCACCGTAACGGTGCTGAACGGAAGCCCCGCGATGGACCCGTTCGTGGCGGACTACCCAGGCCAGCGGCAGATCTGCTCGCCGCGCACCGCGGGGCCCGCCGGCACCCCGCAAACCACCATGAACACCCGCGCGGAGTACGTAAAGCTGGCGGTGCTGCGTCCCGGCGAGAGCGTGGACCCGTGCGGGGCGAACTTCCGTGCCGGCACGCCGGCTCGCCCCGCCACCAACGTGCCGTTCGCGCTCACGGTGGCCTCCGTCGACCGCTACGGCAACGTGATCGGCGTGGCGGGCGACAGCGTGCAGCTCTCCGCCGTCAGCGGCCCCCCCGCGGAGCTGGGCGTCAAGACCGCCATGGTGGCCGGCCAGGCGCTCATCAACGTCCGCTACCTGGACTACGGCACCTCCGTGCTGCGCGCCACCGCCCGCCGAATCCAGGGCGTGGGCCCGACCATCCCCGTCTTCGGAACCACCAAGAGCTGGTCCAGCGGGGCCGCCACCAACGCCTGGCTGACCAACTCCAACTGGGCGCTGGGCGGCTTCGCCATGTCGCAGGACACCGTGGTCCTTGCGGGTGACGGGTCCAGCTACCCCGTCATGACGCAGAACCACGTCGTGAGCGGGCTGACGATGACGCCGGGAAGCACCGTGCAGCCCACGCTGAACCTCTCGTCGTTCGACCTTTCCGTGGCCGGGAGCGTGAACCTGGGGAGCACGGGCACCTTCCAGGGCACCGGCCGCCTGATCCTGACCGGGGTGGCGGCCACCGTCGGAGGCGGGTTGACCAACTTCGACGTTCGCAACCTGCGGGTGACCGGCACCTACTCGGTGAGCAGCAACGTCAACGTCACGGGCGGCAGGCTCGTGGTGCAGGGCGGCAGGCTGCGAAACGAGAAGTTCCGCGTCCGCGTCAGGCCGTAGCGCCGTGCACTCACGGTACGCCCGGCCCGGCGGCCGGGCGGAAGTCCGCTCCACAACCTTCACGTCCTCACTCCGGAACGGAGCCATGAAGCCCCTACTGAAGCTCTCCTCGGCCCTCGCTCTCCTGGCCCTGTCGGCCGCCCCGGCCGCGGCCCAGTCCGACATCCTGCTGCAGCTGCGCTCGGGCAACCCCGCGGGCGACCGCATGCGCGTGGACAGCGCCGGCGCGGTGGTGGCGCTCGGCACCCTCGGCATCGGCATCATGCCCGCCACGGGCCCCGGGTACCGGATGATGTGGATGCCGTATTTCGCGGCCTTCCGCGCCGGGAGCACCGACGACGGCGGGGCCGGCACGTACTGGGACTTCACCAACGTGGGCTTCTTTTCGTGGGCGGGCGGCAACCGTACCATCGGCAAGGGCTACGCGTCGATGGTCATGGGCGAGGACATGACGGTGACGGGCAACTACTCGACGGCGTTCGGAAGCGACACCGAGGTCAGCGGGCAATACGGCTTTGCCGCAGGCGACGACAACCGCTGCACCTCGTCGTACTGCCACGCGGTGGGCTTTACCGCCAACGCGGGCGGCATCGCGGCGGTGTCCCTGGGCTACCGCACCACGGCCGATGCCGACTACTCGATGGCACTGGGGTACCGGGCCAGCACCAACGGCCGCACGGGCTCGTTCGTGTGGGCCGACGCCAGCACCACCGACTCGGCCCAGGCGGCCGCCAACTACGAGTTCCTGGCGCGCGCGTCGGGGGGCTTCCGGTTCCGCACCAACTCCACGCTGACCACCGGGTGCAACATCGCCGCGGGCACCGGCACCATGACCTGCTCGTCGAGCCGCACCCTGAAGGAAGGGTTCTCGGAAGTCGATGGTGAGGACGTGCTGCGCAGGCTGCGAGCGGTGCCGGTGAACTCGTGGAACTACATCGGCGAGCAGGCGGGCGTCCGCCACATGGGCGCGTTCTCGGAAGACTTCTACAGCGCCTTCGGGCTGGGCAACGACCGGCTGGCCATCAGCCACCTGGACGCCGACGGCGTGAACCTGGCCGGCGTGAAGGCCCTGGACGCGCGGACGACGGCACAGGCGGAGCAGATCACGGCCCTGCATGCCGAGAACGCAACCCTGCGGGGCGACGTCGAGCAGCTTCGCCGCGAGAACGCCGCGATGGCTGAGCGGCTGCGGGCCATTGAGGCGATGCTGGCGCCCCGGCCCTGATGTTCGATCGTCGGTGGATGGGCCGGGCGGCATTCCTGATCGTGTGCGCCGCCTGCAGCCGCGATGATGGAGAAGGCCAGCCGCAGGCCGTCGGGGAAGGCGCCGATCCCCTCGTGGTGGAGGAGCCGAGGGTGACGCCCGCCGAGTTGGCGGCGGCGGCCGTGCGGGTTCGGGCGCACTCCGATTCCGTTCGCCGTGCGGCCCGGGCACGCGCCGGGCTGCCCCCGGACGACCCGCCTCCGCGTACGTCGCAATCCGCCGCCGCCACCCCCAAATCGGCGTTCCAGGGGTGCATGGAGCAGGCGCAGGCCGCCGAGGGGCACACGCGCGCGCAGATCGAGCGGGCGTGCAACAACCTGCCGGGGTCTCCGGCCTCCGGCGCGAGCTCTCCAGCCGATCCTTAAGGCTCAGGATTCGAATCTCAGTGGCCTGACCAACGCTGCCCCCGCAAGCACGTACGCTTGCGGGGGCGGCGCTGTTTTGTGGGATCCGGTGATGGTCGTCGAGTGGACGAGATGAACGCGTTCGGGTCAGCACGCGGAGCTACTCCGCGCGGAGTGAGACTTGGGGATCGACCGCCGCCGCCCGCCGGGCGGGCCGGTAACTCGCGAGCACTGCAACGCTTCCCAGGGTGACGGCGATGCCGCCGAAGAGGACCGGATCGAACGGGCCCACCCCCCGCAGCAGCAGCTGGAGCAGGCGCGCGATCCCACTGACCGCGATGCCACCGAGGATGATGCCGAGACCCACGATGCGGAGGCTCTGGACGACCACGAGGCGCGATACGTCTCTCGTCCGGGCGCCGACGGCCATGCGGATGCCGATCTCACGCGTGCGCCGCGCGACGTTGTAAGACATCACCCCATGCAGCCCCCAGGTGCCCAGGACCAGGGCCGCGGCCGCCACGGCACCGAAGACCACGGCCAGCCAGCGGAGCGGAGCGCGAAAACGTGCCAGGTAGGCTCCCACCGTCATCCCGCCGGCGAGTTCCGCCCCTGCCGCCGACCCACGAACCGCCTCCTGGATCGCCGGAAGGAGCGCCATCGGCTCGCCCTTCGTCCGCACCACCAGCCCCACGGTGCCGGGCGGGTGCTGCCAGGCGGACACATAGACCTGCGGCACCCCCTCGCCGCCCGATCCCACGCCCTCGGCCCGGATGTCCTCGACCACCCCCACGATGGTGTACCAGGTGCCGCCGAGGTTCGCGCGGTGGAACTGGACTTTTCGCCCCACCGCGATGCCCCTCAGCCTGAAGACGGACGCGAATGCCTGGTTGATGACGACCACGCCAGGCGCGCCCACGGTATCCGCCGCGCTGAACTCGCGCCCATGGACCACGCGAACGCCGAGGGTTCGGAAGAACCCGGGGCCCACCGCGTGATACCGGGCCGGCTTGACCCAGCCGGGCGCGGTCGGTCTGCCGGTGAGCGCGTGGACGAAATCGCTGTTCCCCAGCCCGACCCAGGCGCCCGTGGACCCGATGCTCGTATCCGCAACGCCCGCGATCGCCGCCACTCGGCGGAGCATGCCTTCGTAGGCGAGGTGGCGGTCTCCGGTGCTCAGGGCGCCCGCGTCCGGCAGACGCACCTCGGCCGTCAGCATGCCCCGCGCGTCGAAGCTCGCGGCGGGAACGTCCTCCGAAGAGGAGGCGAAGCCTCGGAGGAGTACCCCGGCGCTCGTGAGCAGGACCAGGACGGCGCCGATCTGCGCCACGGCGAGCGTATTCCTCATGAACGCCTCGCCACGGGTGGCCGTGGCGCGCCCGCCGCTGGTAAGGAACCCGCGCAAGTCGCGCCGCCAGGCGACGCTCACGGGGGAGAGCGAGGCCAGGAGCGGCACGAGCAGGAAGATGCCCGCCACGCCTCCGAGCAACACGACATCCGTCGCGCGATTTCCCCACGGCGGCGCGCCGCCCGGCCACGAGACGCGGACCGCATGAGCCGTGGCGACGCCGATCAGCAGACCCACTCCTCCGCCGAGCAGGGGCAGGTGGGCCCCGCCCCGAAGAAGGTCGTGCACCAGGCGGCCCTGGGTCGCTCCGAGTGCCGTACGCAGGGCGACCTCCCGCCGGCGCACCGCCGCCCGCGCGAGGGTCAGTGTTACGGCTTCGACCAGTGCGATGGCGAGAAGGAGCACGACCAGGGCAAGGAAGACCTGCAGCAGCACCCGCCATGCGCCGTCCTGGATATCCGGGATGGTCTGCCGCGAGGCCGTCCACCCGGAGAGCCAATCCGTCGCGAGGGAACCCTCGTCGAGGAGCGGGTCGATGTAGGGAGACGCGCGGAGCAGGCTGGAGCGGATGGCCCCGAGCAAGGGGATCCCCATGCCCAATCCAATCGCCAGGGCCAGCACCACCGGGACGGTGACTCCCGCGGTTTCCTCCACGGAGCGGGGCGCCCGCTGCGACGGCCGATCGCCGCCCGTCGTTTCTCCCCCGGTACGCCGCGCTGTACGTTGATGATGGATCACGCGCGTTGCTCCTCCCGGACGATGCGCCCATCGAGGATGTGGAGGGTGCGTCCGGCACGGTCGGCGTAGCGTGGGTCGTGGGTCACCAGGATGATGGTGGCGCCCTCGGTGTGCAGATCGGCGAGCAGGTCCATCACCGCGTCTCCGTTCGCGGAGTCGAGGTTGCCGGTCGGCTCGTCGGCGAGCAGCAGAGGGGGTGCTCCCACGAGTGCTCGCGCCACCGCCACGCGCTGCTGCTCGCCCCCGGAGAGCTCGGACGGATACTGATCCGCCAGGTCCGCCATTCCAACCCTCTCCAGGGCCGCCCACACCGACGCCTCCTGCGCCGCGCGTGGCACGCCGCGGTACGTCAGCGGAAGCTCTACGTTGTCGTAGGCCGTCAAATCGCCAATGAGGTTGAACGACTGGAAGATGAAGCCGATCTCACGGCCGCGGACCCGCGCCCGCTCGTGAAGACGGAGCGATGACACGGGTCGGCCGTCCAGGTGGTACTCGCCCGCGGTCGGCACGTCCAGCAGCCCCAGGATGGAAAGCAGGGTAGATTTGCCGCAGCCGGACGGCCCCGAGATCGCTACGTACTCGCCTTTCCACACGTCCAGGCTGATGTCGCTGAGCGCATGGGTCTCCGCCGACCGGGCGCGGAACACCTTCTGGACGCTTTCCAAGCGGACGAGCGCGTCGGGCGAGGGGTGGGGCGCACGCATATCAGGTGGGGTCCGGGTTCACGGCAAGGGACGCATGTCAGACGGCGGTTCGGGGTCAACCGTTGCTTCGAACGATATCGCTTCGTCTGGTGTAGCTGCGAGCAGGTGGACCGTTGAGCCCTCACGACCACGTCCATGAACCGGATGCGCGCGTTCTTCCTCTCCGCCGTCGTCCTTCTCGTCGGTTGCGCGCCGTGGCACCTGCAGGCCCGCGGTTCTTCTGCCCGGGAGGGCTACTTCGCGGGAGCCGATGGCGCATCGCTCTACTTTCAGGTGATCGGCGGCGGGCCGGACACGGTCGTTGTGGTGCACGGGTTCCAGGGCAACGGCAGCGGGTATCTCGCGCCCGACCTTGAGCGCCTGGCGCAGGGACGCACGCTCCTCGTCTACGACCAGCGCGGGGAGGGCAGGTCCGATTCGGTGCCGAGCCTGGAACCGCCCGGTCTGGAGGAGCACGTTCGGGATGTGGAGGCGCTTCGGCGGCACTTTGGGCTGGAGCGCCTGCGCCTGTTCGGCCACTCGGGGGGCGCGGCGATCGTCGTGCAGTACGCGGGCGTACATCCTGAGCACGTAGCGCAGGCGCTCCTGGTCGCGCCTCCCCCGCTCGTCGGCGCGGGCTACCGCGAGCTGACCGGGCAGCGGTTCTTCGCCCGGCTCGACAGCGTTACCTGGACGCGCATGCGTGCGCTGGAGGCAGGCATCGCGCAGGCCGAAAACCCCGCGTTCCTGTGCCGCGAGATCATCGCAACGACGCTTCCGCGTGCGTTCCTGGCCGACTCGACGGCGCTGGGGCGGATGCGCGGCGACTTCTGCGGCGCGCCGGCCGACCGGCTGCGGACCCGCGCGGCTCGCCGGGATGCCTTCCTGAGGTCTCAACAGGGCAGGGACTGGGGTCCCATCCTGGAGCGGATCCGCGTCCCCGTGCTGATCATCCATGGCGAGCAGGATGCAATCCCGGCGGAGTCCGCGCGCGAGCTCGCCAGGGCTCTGGCTGATGGACGTGTGCTCATCCTCCCCGGCGCGGATCATCTCCCGTGGCTGGACCGGCCGGAGCAGTTCTTCTCCGCGGCTGATGCATTCTTCAGCGGCGGGAGGTGACCGCCTGGCAGCACGAGCCGCGAGGTTTGGCGCTGCCTGCCGATGATCGGCGACCACAATGGATCCTGTCCTACGTCGGGTTCCTTGCGCCAGGCGCCATCCGGACCCAATGATGGCCCACCCTGTCGAACGACTCCATCCTACCACTCGGAACGCAATGAAGACCTCTTCCCCTCGCCGGACCGGCTCGCGTCGCTGGCGCCTCCCGCTGCTCGCGATAAGCAGCCTCGTCCTGGGAGCCTGCACGGTTACCGCATCCGCAGGGCGCCCGAGCGCCGCCTCGTGGACCGCGGACGAGGCGCAGATCCGCGCCGCCACGAATGCGTCCGCCGAAGCGTGGAACCGCGGCGATCTGAAGGGCCATCTCTCGATCTACGTGGATTCCGTGACGTACATGACGCGCAACGGGCCGCGGCCGGGCGTGGGTGCCATCGAGCGGGATTTCACCGCCGCGTTCTTCAACCAGGGCATGCCCAAGCAGCAGCTGCGCTTCGAGCAGCTCAGCGTGCGGCGGCTGGGGCCCGAGGCGGCCCTGGAGACGGGGCGGTTCATCCTCTCCGGCGGCGGGCAGCCCGACCAGTCCGGCTGGTTCACCCTGGTGTGGGTCCGCACGGCGGACGGCTGGAAGGCGGTCCACGACCACTCGGGCTGATCGGCATTTGGTGGAAGAAGAGCAGCCCCGGCAAGCGTGTGCTTGCCGGGGCTGTGGCGCTCTTGAGGCGAGCCGTGCTACGTATTGGCGACGGTTACGGCCTCCACGATCTTGCCCTCGCGAACCAGGGCGTAGCCGGTGAGCTTGCCCTGCTTCTTCCACGTGCTGGGCGGGTTCTGGAACGCCCACACCTCGCCGTCGTCACCGGCCTGGCGCTGCAGCTTTTGCCACGCCATGCGAATGCGCAGCGCCGCCATGTCCGGCAGGTGGCGTGCATAGGAGGTCGGTGCGTTGTCCACGCGCTCCGTCAGCCACTCTTCGATGATCTTCATGGTCCCGCCCTGAATCGGTTGATGCACCCGTCAGGGCAAATGGACCTGACGCTTGCAAACTACCGCAACCGGCGGCCCTACGCTACCGTGAAGCCGTCTGGCGCCGGTCCCGGCGCGGCACCAGAATCAACCGCTCCCGCCGGAGATTGGACCATCCCCAACACCCCACATCGAGCATGCGAATCGTGACCTACGGCGCGGCGTGCAGCGTGGACGGGTTCATCGCGGGGCCGGACCATTCGCTGGACTGGCTTCACTTCAGCAAGGACGTGCAGGAGTTCTTCGGCGCCTTCATGGCTACCGTCGACACCATCGTCATGGGCCGCAAGACGTGGGAGGCGTCGGCCGGGCAGATCGGGCCAGACGGCTACGGGATGCGCACGTGTGTGTTCTCGACGTCGCTGGAGCGCATCGACCACCCCGCCGTGGAACTGGTGCGCGCAGACGCCGTCGAGTTCGTGCGGCGGATGAAGGGCGAGCCAGGGAAGGGGATCTGTGTGATGGGCGGCGGGGAGCTGGCGTGCTCGCTGCTGCGCGCCGGGGTGATCGACGAGGTGGGATTGAACGTGCACCCGCTGCTGCTGGGCTCCGGCGTTTCCCTGTTCCGCGACGCGGGGCGCATTCCGCTGGACCTGCTGGAATCGCGGGTGATGGACGGCGGCTGCGTCCTCTCACGCTACCGCGTGCGCCCCGGCTGATCCGCAACGGTGGACAGCCGCTGTCCGGCTGGTGGCACGCGCCGTGACGGAACCCGGTCCCCGCGCGCCGGATGCCGGCATGGACCCCTGGATAGCAGATGGACGAAATGGCCGACGAGCGCCCGCAGGACGACGACCGCATCCGCATCATCGGCTACACCTGGTCGCCCCGCTCGCACGACGTGCGCGACTTCCTGGCGCGCACCCGGGTGCCGTACCAGTGGGTGGACTTCGAACGCAACCCCGAGGCGCGGCGCCAGGCGGAGAACCTCGGCTCCACCTCGGGCCGCGGGCTGCCGCTGCTGGTGTTTCCGGACGGATCGCACCTGGCGGATCCGGACGACACGGCGCTGGCCGAAAAGGTGGGGCTGAGCACCCAGCCGGACCGGCCGTTCTACGACCTGATCATCGTGGGAGCCGGGCCGGCGGGGATGGCGGCGGCGGTGTACGGTGCCAGCGAGGGGCTTCGCACCCTGCTGATCGAGCGCGAGGCGCCGGGCGGGCAGGCGGGGATGAGCGAGGCCATCGAGAACTACCTGGGTTTCCCTGAGGGGCTGCGGGGGAGCGAGTTGGCCGAGCGGGCCATGCACCAGGCGGAGCGGTTCGGCGCGGAGGTGATCGTGGCGCGCGAGGTGGTGGGGCTGCGCGACGACCGGGCCAACCGCGTCGTCTGCCTGGACGACGGCACTGAGCTGTGCGCGCACGCCGTTCTGCTCTCGCTGGGCGTTTCGTGGCGGATGCTGGAGGCGCCCGGGTGCGACCGGCTGATCGGGCGGGGCGTCTACTACGGCGCGGCCGCCGCGGCGGTGCCCACCTGCCGCCAGCGCGACGTGATCCTGCTGGGCGCGGGGAACTCGGCGGGGCAGGCGGCGCTGTACCTGGCCCGCTTCGCCCGCTCGGTGACCATGGTGGCGCCCGAGGCCGACTTTTCCGAGCGGCTGTCGGAGTACCTGCTGAACCGCATCCGGGGGACGGAGAACATCCACCTGCGCACCAGCTCCAAGGTGGTAGAGGTGGAGGGCGGCGACCTGCTGGAAAAGGTGACGATCGAGCACGTGGACACGGGCGAGCGCGAGGTGGTGGAAACGGCCACGCTCTTCGTCTACATCGGCGCGGCGCCGCGGACGGAGTGGCTGGACGGCGTGGTGGAGCGCGATGAGAAGGGGTTCGTGCTGACGGGGCCGGACCTGGACGGGGCCACGTGGACGCTGGACCGTCCACGGTACCTGCTGGAGAGCAGCATTCCCGGCGTGTTCGTGGCGGGTGACGTCCGGTCTGGATCGGTGAAGCGCGTGGGCGCCGCGGTGGGGGAAGGGTCGATGGCCATCCAGTTCATCCACAATCACCTGCGGGGGCGTTAGCACCCGCAGCCTGTCATCCTGAGCCCAGGGGCGCCGGACCAGCCCGGGAGGCCTCGGCTGCCGTGGGGGCCCTCACCCGGCCGCGCTGACACGCGTGCCACCCTCTCCCACAAACAGCGTGGGAGAGGGGGTACACTTCAGATTTCGGTGCTTGGACACGCGTCCGCTCACGCACCGACTACTGGCGCCGGAGGCGCAGACATGCGACCATCTTCGCACGCCCGCAAGAACAGGCTATCGTCCATCGTCGATCTGCTGCGTGAGCGCGTCGATGCGTGAGTGAGGAGTGAAAGCCGCTGTAGAACCGCCACTTAGCCACGGGATGTCATCCCGATGGAGCGGCCAAGGCATACTCGCCCGTGCACCGAAGACGGCAGCGACTGAGGGATCCGCCACACACTCGCGTTAGCGCCTCCCCGCCAGCGCACGCGCGGCATCCGGTTGTGGAGGCGCGCACACGCGACCATCTTCGCACAGACGCAGGAGAAGGCTATCGTCCACCGTCGGCTCGCGGTGCGTCTGCAGGCTGTGTGGCGGATCCCTCAGTCGCTGCGAAGTTCGTCGTGGAGGAGAGCTATCGGGAGGTCGCTCCATCGGGATGACAGCGCGTGCCTCGGCCGTTCTCGTCGGGATCGCACTTTCGCACTTTCGCACTCACGCACTCACGCACTCACGCACTCACGCACTCACGCACTTCCCACACACCAGCCATGGCGCTCATCACCTGCGGCGATTGCCATCAGCAGATCTCGGACGCCGCTCCGGCCTGCATCCACTGCGGCCGCCCGAACCGCCCGCTGAGCCCCGGCGCCGCCCCAAAGCCGATGCCGGTCCCAAGCGAATTCCGTCGCGCGAGGGCGCTGCGCCGAAACCCGCCGACCAAGCCATTCGGATGGCTGCGCACCGCCGCGGTCGCGGTCGTCATCCTCGCCGTGCTGCTCGGGATCGCCTTCGGGGAGTGGTCCGAAGGGGTGGACAGCCTGCTGCGGGGATTCGGGATGCTGGCCGTGGGCATCGCCGTCATCCTCAGCGACCACGACGAGCCGGCCGCGCCCGCCAACCGGGGGCCCCGGAAATCCTGGGGCGATCATTTCGCGGCCCAGGATCGGCAGCAGGACTTCCAGTGGACCCTCATCTTCGGCGGCATTCTCATCGCGCTCGGGATTGCGGACCTCGCCCTCGCGGCGCTCGACGCGGTGGGCTGAAGCCGAGCGAGATTCGTCCACGATGTCATCCCGATGGAGCGGCCAAGCCGAACCTGCCCGTACACCGATGACGGCAGCGACTGAGGGATCCGCCACACACTCGCCGGAGCGCCTCCAACCCTCGCGTTACCTCTGCTGATTGGGGATCGTCCACCGGAGGCTTGCGGTGCGCGTGCGTGCTGTGTGGCGGATCCCTCAGTCGCTGCGGAGTTCATCGTGGAGAAGAGGTGTCGGGACGTCGCTCCATCGGGATGACAGTGCTCGCCTCGGTCATCGCGTTCGGCTCCCACTTTCGCACGCCCACACTTCCCCTCGTCCGATTGTTGCCGCACGAGGGGACGATTACGTTACGGGCGGATGCGGACCCTCCGTCCGGCGCCTGGAATCCATCGAACCTCCGATCCATCCGATGCAACGACGCACCCTGTTCTCCGCCGCGGCGCTGGGGCTGCTGGCCGCCACCGCCGCCAGCGCGCAGGCGCCGCGAATCACCCCCGCCGAAATCGACGGGCACCTGCGCTTCCTGTCGTCGGACCAGCTGGAGGGCCGCGCCCCCGCCACCCGCGGTGGCCGCCTGACCGCCGAGTACATCGCCAGCCAGCTGCGCGAAAGCGGCGTGCAGCCGGGGGTGAACGGCAGCTACTTCCAGCGCGTACCCATCGACATCGTGGGCGCGGTGCCCACCAGCATCCGCGTTTCGGCCGGCGGAAAGGCGAGCGGCACCCTGCGCTACCCCCAGGACGTGGTCGTCTGGGGCGGCTCGGCGGCCGAGACCAGCGCCGCGAACGCCGAGATCGTGTTCGTGGGATATGGATCCACCGCGCCGGAGTACCGGTGGGACGACTTCCAGGGCGTGGACGTGCGCGGCAAGATCCTGATGGTGCTGGTGAACGATCCGCCGGCCAATCCCCGCGAGCCCGAGCTGTTCGGCGGACAGGCGATGACGTACTACGGCCGCTGGACGTACAAGTTCGAGGAAGCCGAGCGCCGCGGAGCCGCGGGGATGCTGATCGTGCACACCACGGAGGCCGCCGGCTACCCCTGGCACACCGTCGTGGGCTCGTGGGCCAAGGAGCAGCGCATGCTCCCGCGCGACCCCAACCTGCCGGCGCCGCTCGCGTTCCGCGGGTGGATCACCGACAGCGCCGCCACGGGGCTGCTCCGGCAGGCCGGGCTGAACCTGGCCGACCTGCGCCGCCGCGCCGGAACGCGCGGCTTCCGCCCCGTGCGCACGGGCGTCACCATGGACGTGGCGTTCCGCAACACGATGCAGCACCTGGAATCGGAGAACGTCGTGGGCGTGGTGCGCGGGAGCGACGCCCAGCTGCGCGACCAGCACGTGGCGTTCAGCGCGCACTGGGACCACCTGGGCATCGGCCCGGCGGTGAACGGCGACTCCATCTACAACGGCTCGCTCGACAACGCCTCGGGGGTCGCCGACATCCTGGCCATCGCCCGCTACGCCGCGCAGAGCCCCGCGCCCAAGCGGTCGCTGCTGTTCGTCTTCGTCACCGCCGAAGAGTCGGGGCTGCTGGGCTCCGAGTTCTT
>NZ_DATBNB010000305.1 GCF_036554565.1 Longimicrobium sp.
CGCTGGTGTCCGCCGGCACCGAGCGGATGCTGGTGGAGTTCGGGCGCGCCAACCTGCTCGAGAAGGCGCGCAAGCAGCCTGACAAGGTGCGCCAGGTGCTCGACAAGGTGCGCACCGACGGGCTGGCGCCCACCCTCGACGCGGTGCGCGCCAAGCTCGACGCGCCCATCCCCCTGGGCTACTGCCACGCCGGCGTGGTGGTGGAGGCGGGCGCCCGCGCCGGCGGCTTCAAGGCCGGCGACCGCGTGGTGACCAACGGCCCGCACGCCGAGTACGTGCGCGTGCCCCACACCCTGGCCGCGCGCATCCCCGGCAACGTGGGGTGGGAGGCCGCCGCCTTCACCCCGCTGGCCGCCATCGGCCTGCAGGGGATCCGGCTGGCCGCGCCCACGCTGGGCGAGACGGTGGTGGTCTACGGCCTGGGGCTCATCGGCCTGCTTACGGTGCAGCTGCTGCGCGCCAACGGCTGCCGGGTGATCGGCATCGACCGCGACCCCTCGCGGCTGGCGCTGGCCGAGCGCTTCGGCGCCACCCCGCTGGACGGCACCGCGGGGGCCGTGGCCGAGCGGGTGCTGGCGGCCACCAACGGAGTGGGCGCCGACGCCGTGCTGCTGACGCTGGCGTCGGACTCGGACGACCCCGTGCACCAGGCCGCGGAGATGAGCCGCAAGCGTGGCCGGCTGGTGCTCGTCGGCGTGACGGGGCTCAACCTGCGCCGCGACGACTTCTACCGGAAGGAGCTCACCTTCGCGGTGTCGTGCAGCTACGGCCCGGGGCGCTACGACCCCGACTACGAGGAGGCCGGGCACGACTACCCGCTCCCCTTCGTGCGGTGGACGGAGCAGCGGAACTTCGAGGCGGTGCTGGAGCTGATGGCCGGCGGCCAGCTGGACCCGCTGGCCCTGGTCACCCACCGCTTCGATTTCGGCGACGCCCCCGCGGCGTACGAGGTGATCTCGGGGAAGGAGCCCAGCCTGGGCGTGGTGCTCACCTACCCGGACCGCGGCGGCGTGCTTCCCACGACCGAGGCGCGCGTGCTGACCAACCGCCCCGCCTCGGCAAAGGCCGGGCAGGGGGTGGTGGGAATGATCGGCGCCGGCAACTTCGCCCTGCGCACGCTCCTTCCCGCGCTGGGCGAGACGGGGGCGCGGCTTCACACCATCGCCTCCAGCGGCGGCACCAGCGGCGCCGTGGTGGGCGACAAGTTCGGCTTCGAGCGGGTGACGACGGACGTGGACGCCGTGATCGAGAACCCGGAGATCGACACCGTCTTCGTCCTCACCCGCCACGACACGCACGCCCGGCTGACGGAGCGCGCGCTGGCCGCGGGAAAGCACGTCTTCGTCGAAAAGCCGCTGGCCCTCACCGATGAGGAGCTGGATTCGGTCGAGGCCGCGGCGCAGTCGTCGGGGCGGCTGGTGACGGTGGGCTTCAACCGCCGCTTCGCCCCGCTGGCGGGCGAGATGCAGGCGCTGCTGCGCGGGCGCGCGGGGCCGGTGTCGGTGGTGGCCACGGTGAACGCGGGCGCCATCCCCCGCGACCACTGGACGCAGGACCCGGCCGTGGGCGGCGGGCGCATCACCGGCGAGGGGTGCCACTTCATCGACCTGTGCCGGTTCCTGGTGGGCGCGCCCATCCGCGGACTGCAGGTGACGCCGGCGCGCGACGGGGCGGGGCGGGCCATCGACGACATCGCCCACCTCTCGCTTTCCTTCGCGGACGGCTCCACGGCGGCGGTGCACTACCTGGCGTCGGGCGCGCGCTCGTATCCCAAGGAGCGCATCGAGTGCTTCTGGGATGGAAAGACGGCGGCCATCGACAACTGGCGGCGGCTGCGGCGCTTCGGTGTGGCGGGGCCCTGGTGGGAGCGGTCGCGGTCGATGGACAAGGGGCACGCGGCCGAGCTGCGCCTGTGGATGGAGGCCGTGCGCTCCGGCGGCGCGCCGCCCATCCCCCTGGACGAGCTGTGGGAGGTGTCGCGCTGGTCCATCCGCGCCGGGGCGCTGGCACGCGATGCGGGCTGACCGGCCCGGGGGCGTCACGTGAAGCGGGTGCTGGACGTCCTCGTCTCGGGCGCGGCGCTGCTGGT
>NZ_DATBNB010000306.1 GCF_036554565.1 Longimicrobium sp.
GTTCCAGTCCGTCCAGTCCACCAGCCGGTGGTCGATGGATGTCACGCCGTTCCGCTGGCCGTTGCGCTTGCAGACCGACATCACCAGTTCCTGCCGGTCCGTCTGCACCACGCGCGCGCCGAGCGACGCCGCCACGATCCCCGGCAGCCCCGTACCCGCGCCCAGCTCCAGCACCGCCTTGCCGTGAAAGTCGTCCGCCCGCGCCACCAGCTCGTGCGCCAGCGCGATGGCGGAGGGCCAGAGCGCCACGCCGTAGGGAAGCCGCTCCTGGAAGAAGCTGGATTCTTCGGCGTTGGTGAGCATCGCCTCCGTGTGAAGCACGCTCCACCGCCGGCCCGCCAGCCCCAGCCGGTACTCGTGCAGGGGAAAGTCGCCGATGGAGGTGTGGAGCACCTCGGGTTGCATCGCGGCCGAGCTCATGGGTTCCTGACGTTGGTCGAATCGGATATGCGCGTGCCGTCGCGTCTACAAGATGTTTGCCGGGAAGTCCGCACGACCGCGATCGTTCCCCATCGGCCGGCTTCACTCGCGTCATCTCCCCTCACCACGTAGTACTTTCTGCTCATGTGCCGCGGGCGCGCGGCGCGTAACATTCGCGCGCAACGCTGGACCGGACGGCACCCCAATCCTGACGAACCGAACCGTGCACAGCATTCTCATCGTCGAAGACACGCCGGAGATCGCCGAAGCCCTGCAGCGCCACCTGGAGCGCCGGGGATACGCCACCCTCCTGGCCACGCGCGCCGCGCAGGCCCTGCCACTGGCCTGCAGCGAGCACCCGGACCTGGTCGTTTTGGACCTCGGCCTGCCCGACCGCGACGGCTACAGCGTGCTGGAGCAGCTGCGCGAGCGAGGGAACGACGTTCCCGTGCTGATCCTTTCTGCCCGGCAGGAAGAAGCCGACAAGGTGAAGGGCTTTCGACTGGGTGCCGACGACTACGTGACCAAGCCCTTCGGCGCGCTGGAGCTGCTGGAGCGCATCGGCGCGCTTCTGCGGCGCAGTGCGCGGCCGGCGGCGCCCGAGTCTGCGGCCGCCGAAGCCGCGGGCGGGCTGACCGACGGCGACCTGCAGGACCGCTTCGGCCTCACACCACAGCAGGTGGTGGTGGCCCGGCTGCTGGCGGAGGGCCTTTCCAACGCCGAGATCGCGCGGAAGCTGTTCGTCAGCGGGCACACGGCCCGGAACCACACCTATCGCGTGCTCACCAAGCTGGGCATCACCAAGCGGGCCCGCGTGAACAGCGTCCTCCGAGGCGCCGAGGCCGCGTAGGCCGCGCCGCATCGATCCTACTCCAGAATCGGCATTCACCCGACACCGCGGCGGCAGATCCCGGTAGATGGCGCCGCATCGCGCCGGTACGTTCCCGGGAGTCGAGTCCGGGGCGCCGCATCCACTTCACGACCCGCCATCCCGGGACGCACGCCTGCCGGGCGCTGCGTCCCGCTTTTCGAAAAAGGGGAACCATGGCCGGTGACATCCGCAGCCGGGAAGACGTCGAGCGCCTGGTCGAGAGCTTCTACGCCCAGGCCACGACCGATGACACCATCGGGCACCTGTTCACGGACGTGGCCCGGGTGGATTTCGTCCGGCACCTGCCGCTGATGTACGATTTCTGGGAGACGCTCCTGTTCGGCGTGCGCAAGTACAGGGGCAACGCCATGCGCGCCCACTTCGACCTGAACGACAAGGTGCCGCTCGTCGCCGAGCACTTCCAGCGCTGGCTGCAGATTTGGGAAGGGACGGTCGACGCGCTTTTCGCTGGTGAGAACGCGGAATCGGCGAAGGAGAAGGCGCGCTACATCGCGCGTTCCATCCAGCTTCGGCTGAGCGCCGCGACGGCGGCCCGCATTGATAACGCGGGGACACCAGTGGGAATCGGCACCTTCCCCGTTCGCACGCCCGGCGGCCCGGCAGTCGTGGGCTGACCATCGTGGGATGGACCGTAGTATCGCAACGACCAGAGCCCGCCGCGTCCGCGTAGGGGCGTCAGCATTACGATTTTTCGCGAGTGAGACGCGCGTGCTGGATCGGAGAGTCTGGCGCCAATCAGTTCGGAAGCGTACGCAGGCAGGGGGTCATGCCTGCCCGTAGAACGTGAAGGCGCCCCCGGCCATGTGGCCGAGGGCGCTGCACCTTAGGGGAGATCAGTGGAGCCGGTCGATCATCGTCGTCCGCAGGTACACCCGCTCGGGGACGGGGCCCGGGGAGATTCCGGGCGGCACCGCCAGCAGCAGGTGAGCGACCGTGCCGCCGTCGTACCGCAGCGTCAGCGTTCCATCCACGATGGTGTACGTGCCCGATCCGCTTGCCGGAGCCGACGCGCCGCTCCACGCCGTCCAGGCCAGCGTCCCCCGCTCGCGGAAGCGGCCGTCTGCGCCGAGCGTGATCGCCATCATGGTGTCGGCGCCGCTCAGCCAGCCGTAGGTGGCGCCCGGCCGCACGTCGTTCATCACGTGCATCCGCCGGTAGCCCTGCGTGCTCCCCGGCTTGCGCAGCACCCCGTCGGTGCCGACGGTGAACGCCTGCGGATCCGCCGCCTGCCGGGTGAACGTCAGCTGGCTGCCGCTGACCGAGTACGTGCCGCATTCGGAGGCGGCGCAGACGGCGGCCCAGTCCAGGGGCCGGTCCAATCCTTCCTCCGGCGTGCCGCGGAAGGCGCGGCCGTCCTCCAGGAACGTGTAGTAGTCCGGGTACTGCTGCCCCGCGCCGTTCACCCGCAGGCCCATGTAGATTCCGGACACGCCGGCGGCCGGGGGCGGCTCCACCTCGCCGCCGTCCGGAGGTGTGATTTCGCCGCAGGCAGCCAGGAGCGCGAGCGACGCCGCGCGAAAGAAGAAGATGCTCGTGTGCATGGGAGCCTCTCGATGAGTTGGGATCAACCGGCGGGCACTTGCCCGCCGCCACCCAATTCTGCGCTCCCGCACGGCCCGGCGCGTGAGCGAATCTGCTCATTCTCACGACAGATGCGTGAGCCGCGCACACGCTTGTCGCCCCGCGCCGAAGCCGATAAATTCTTTGCGCCGCATCACTTGAAGTACCCTGCCCCGTTCGACTCCACCGCCACGAAGGTCCCGTGAGCACCACCACCGACACCATCAGCACCGCCCTGGGCGGCGTCTGCGAGACCGCCGCGCGCGCCCTCGCCTGCACCGTGCACGCGAGCCTCCATCCGTGGACGTCGTCGGTCAACGGCGACACGCGCGAGCCAGGGGCGGCGCACGAGATGGTGGTGCATTTCGGGGAGGATGGGCAGCAAGGGACGCTGCGGCTCGCACGCGACACCCCGTGGACGGATGCCGACCGCGCCCTCGCCGAGGGATTCGCCGGGCTCGCCACGATGGCGGTGCGATCGGGCCAGGCGCAGTTACGCGTCGCCGAGCTGGAGCGGCACGTGGACGAAGTACAGGCGCTGGCGACGCTGGGCAGCTTCGAGTGGAACGTGGCGGACGACCGCATCACCTGGTCGGCCGAGCAGTTGCGCATCCACGGGCTGGACGCGGAAAGCGGGTTCCAGGGGGGATTCGCCGCCTTTCTGGAATTCGTGCACCCGGACGACCGCGGAACCATCGCCGCACTCACGAGCGAGATGCTGCGCCAGGGCCACGCCCAGGCCGGTTATCGTATCATCCGCCCCGACGGGCAGACGCGGCGGCTGCACGCCCGCAGCCGGGTGGAGTTCGACGCGGCGGGGCAGCCCGCGCGCGTGCTGGGGATGGTGCAGGACGTCACGCAGCTGCTGGCAGCCGAAGGGGAGCTGCGCGTGGCGAACGAGCTGCTGGAGCAGCGCGTGGCCGAGCGCACCGCGGAGCTGGCCGCGGCCAACGACGAGCTCCGGCGCGCGGAAGAGCACTTCCGGCACCTGGTGGAGCACGGCACCGACCTGGTGATGATCTCCGGGGCCGACATGCAGCTGAAGTACGCGAGCCCGTCCGTGGAGCGCATGCTCGGCTACACCCCGCAAGAGATGCTGGAGAAGCGGCCGGAAGACCTGCTGCACCCCGATGACGTGCTTCCCGTGTACGAGAACACGCAGCACATCCTGGACAACCCGGGTACGGTCCGCCGCTACGCCTGGCGCATCCGCCACAAGCACGGCAGCTGGCGGCTGATCGATGCCCTGGGGCGCACCATCAACCCGCACAGCGCGGCCGACGGCGTGGTGTGCAACGGCCGCGACATCACCGAGCAGCGCGAAGCCGAACTCGCGCTGCAGCGGAGCGAGGAGCACTTCCGGCGGCTGATCGAGAACGGCAGCGACCTGCTGATGATCTCCGCCGTCGACGGCCCGCTGATGTACGTAAGCCCCTCCGCCGAGCGCCTGCTGGGCTACACGCCGGCCGAGATGCTGGCCAAGGTCCCGGGTGACGTGGTGCACCCGGACGACGTGGAACGGGTCATGGACGTGCTGCGCGCGATCGCCGCAGCGCCTGGCACCGTGCACCGCGTCATCTGGCGCATCCGGCACCGCGACGGAAGCTGGCGGGTGATGGAGGCGCTGGGGCGCACGCTCTCACCAGACTCGGGAGCCGACGGCATTGTGGTCAACGGCCGCGACGTCACCGAGCAGCGCGCCGCGGAGGCGGAAGTCGTCCGCCAGCGGGCGTTCTTCGAAGAAATCCTGAACGGCATCGACGCGGGATTGATGGTGATGGACGCGGAGTGCCGGTTCGAGTACGCCAGCCCCGTGGCGGTGCCGGATCCGGAGATCCGCGAGTGGCTGATCGGCCGCACGAACGAGGAGTACGTGCAGAAGCGCGGGCTGGCGCCGGAGATCGGGGCGGAGCGCCAGGCCAGCATGGACGCGGTGATCCGCACCCGGCAGCCCCACTCATTCGTGCAGGCGGTACCGCAGGCGGAGGGCGGCACCCGGCACGTGATGCGCCGCCTGGTTCCTGTGCTCGACGAGCAGGGGCAGGTGATGCGGATGATCGGCTACAGCGTCGACATCACGGAGCGCAAGGCGATCGAGGAGCAGCTGCGCGCCGCCACCGCCGAGGCCGAGCGCGCGCGCCACGAGGCCGAGCAGGCCAACCGCGCCAAGAGCGAGTTCCTCAGCCGCATGAGCCACGAGCTGCGCACGCCGCTCAACAGCATCCTGGGCTTCGCGCAGGTGCTGGAAGACGTGAGCCTGCCGCCGGAGTACCGCGCCGGGGTGCGGCACATCCTCAACGGCGGGCGGCACCTGCTGAACCTGATCAACGAGGTGCTCGACATCGCCCGCATCGAGGCCGACCAGCAGCCCATGTCGCTGGAGCCCGTGATGGTGCAGGCGGCCATTCGCGAGGCGGTAGACATGGTGCGCCCCCTGGCCGCCGCGCGCGGCATCTGGGTGGGCGAGGTGCCGCACCCCGCCGCCGAGCGCTACGTGCGCGCCGACCGCCAGCGGCTGACGCAAGTGCTGCTGAACCTCCTCTCCAACGCCGTGAAGTACAATCGCGCCCAGGGCACCGTCCGCATCGGCTGCGAGCCCGTGCGCGACCAGGCGGGGCAGGAGCGCCTGCGCATCCGGGTGACGGACGACGGGCCGGGCATCGCTCCCGAGCGCCGCGACCAGCTCTTCGTCCCCTTCGCGCGGCTCGGCGCCGAGCACACGGCGGTGGAGGGCACGGGGCTCGGGCTGGCCCTTTCGCAGCGGCTGGCGACGGTGATGGGCGGCGCGCTGATGCTAGAGCGCAGCGGCGACGAGGGAAGCACCTTCTGCGTGGACCTTCAGCCCGTGGCCAATCCCCTGGCCGGCGCCCCGGCGATGGCGGCACGCGCGGAGCGGGGCGCCGTGTCCCATCCGCCCGCGACGCTGCTGTACGTGGAAGACAACCTCGCCAACCTATCGCTGGTGGAAACCATCCTCCTTCCCCGCCCCGAGTGGCGGCTGGTGCCGGCGCTGCAGGGCCGGCTGGGGCTGGAACTGGCGTTTGAGCACGCCCCCGACGTGGTGCTGCTGGACCTTCACCTGCCCGACGTGCACGGGCGCGACGTGCTGCGCGAACTGCGCGCGGACCCGCGCACGGCGCACACGCCCGTGGTCATCATCAGCGCCGACGCCACGCCGCGCACGATGGACGCGCTGCTGGGCGAGGGCGCCGATGCCTTCCTCACCAAGCCGCTGGACGTGCGCGCCTTTTTGTCGACCGTGGAAGAGATGCTGGCCCGCCCCACCGCCGTCCGAGCCTGACGAGAGTGGATACCACCGCCTGCACCATCCTGCTGGTCGACGACGAGGAAGCCAACCTCGACCTGCTGGAGATCGTCCTGAAGCCCCGGGGCTACACCTCGCTCGTGCGGGTGAGCGACGCCCGCCAGGCGGTGGCGGAGTTCCGGCGCGCACAGCCGGACCTGGTGCTGCTGGACCTTCACATGCCGCACCGCACCGGCTTCGAGGTGCTGGCGGATCTGCACGCCCTGGTGCCCGCCGACGAGTACCTGCCGGTGATCGTCCTCACCGCTGACATCACCGCCGCGGCGCGGGAGCGGGCGCTGGCCAACGGCGCGAGCGACTTCGTCACCAAGCCGTTCGACCGCACCGAGGTGCTGCTGCGCGTCCGCAACCTGCTCCACACGCGCCTGCTGTACGGACAGGAGCGGCGCGCGCGCGAAGCAGCGGAACGGGCCGCCGCCCGCGACCGCCTCCTGGCCGACGCCAGCCGGCTGCTCTCCGCCTCGTTCGACAACGGCACCGCCCTGGCGCAGCTCCGCGCTCTCCTGGCCAGCGGCTGGGGCGATATCTGCGTGGTGGACGTTCCCGAAGAGGGCGCAGCGCCAGCGGGTGCCGACGAGCCGACAGGTCTGCTTGGCGAGAAGGACGCGCGCGCCGCCCTCGGTCCCGGTATGTGGTCGTCGGCGTTGCGGGTGCCGCTGGCGGGGAGCGGGCCGTCCGTGGGATGGCTGGTCGTCGGGAGGACCGTGGAAAACGCGCCGTTCACGGAGGACGACCTGGCGCTGGCGGTGGAGAACGCGCGGGCTTTCCAGGCGGCACAGAACGCGCTCGCCGCGCGCGACCAGGTGCTGGCCGTGGTCGCGCACGACCTGCGCAGCCCGCTCACCGCCGTGCGCTTCGAAGTAGAGATGCTGCGGCTGGATCCTGTCGCCCCGCTGGCTCCGGAGGACGCGCAGACGCTGGGACGGGTGGAGCAGGCGGTCGGGCGGATGGACGCGCTGATCCAGGATCTGCTGGACGTGTCTCGCGCCAGCCGCGGCGTGCTGGCGCTGGACCGGCGGCCGCTGGCGATGGACCTGCTGATGGAGGAGGCCGCGGCGACGGTGCGGCCGCTGGTAGAGGCGCAGCGCCTGGAGTTCCGCGTCCAAGGCCCGGCGCGCCTGCCGGTGCTGCAGGTGGACGGCGCGCGGGTGATCCAGGCGATCTCCAACCTGGTGGGGAACGCGGCCAAGTTCACCCGGCACCAGGGCCGCGTGACGCTCGGTTGGGAGATGGTGGATGGCGCGCTGCGCATCTCCGTCACCGACGAGGGCCCGGGGATCGGCCCGGAGCAGGTGCAGCACATCTTCGGCGCGTTCTGGCAGGCGCGCCACGCGGACCGGCGCGGGCTGGGGCTCGGGCTGGCCATCACCCGCGCCATTGCCGAGGCGCACGGGGGCCGCATCTGGGTAGAAAGCGAACCCGGCCACGGCGCCACCTTCTTCTTCACCCTCCCCGGCCCAGCGTCAGGCAGCGAGGGCTGAGCCCCGCGATCAGCCTGGAATCAGCGCCCGGGACGCTCCGGCTCGTACACCTCGCCCTCCAGGTCTTCCAGCTTCTTCAGCACGTACCCGCGGGCATCCTGCACGCCCTGGTTGTACACCACGGGCCCCAGCTCCGCGACGATGAAGTCCAGCAGCTCGTTCGCCCTGAAGTCGCTCAGAGGCTCGTCGAAGTTGTCGTCGAAGAACGCCTTCAGGGCGCGAACCAGCCGCACACGCCGGTCATCGGCCAAACGAATTCGCATCGAAAGCTCGCACTCGGGGGCGTGGAGATGGCGGCCCGGGGGGCCGGACGGAAAAAAG